>NZ_JBITIE010000011.1:0-206045 GCF_044458665.1 Streptomyces sp. NPDC050422 | reverse complement strand
GGGGCGCGCCCGGGGGCGGGTCCGCCGGGACCTCGTATACCCGCAAGACCACACGTTCTTCCATTTATTCTTCTGCCAAAACGGACGGCCCCGGGGGGGGGGGGGGGGGGGCCGCGGGGGGGCGCCCACCGCGCGGGGTCAGCGGGGCTGCTCGACGTAGCTCTGCAGCTCGCTGCCGTAACCGAGGCCCAGCGGGAGCGCGATGCCGGGGCCAGTGGGTGCGTGCACCAGGCCCTGGGCGTCGACGTGGCGTTCACGCACGACCTTCGCCGAGGTGACCAGCGACTCGTAGTACGTGGTGTTGGAGATGGCCATGCACAGGTGGTGGTTCGGGATGTCCGATCCGTGCACCTCGGCGCGGAGCCGGTAGGCGTCGGCGAGATGCGCGGTGCGCATGGCACCGGTGACGCCGCCGCGCAGCGTGGTACTGGCCCGGACGCCGAAGGTGGCGGCGCCCGACCTGATGAAGTCCGCGGAGTTCATGTGTGCTCCGTCGGAGGTCTCGGCGACCAGCAGCGGCACGTCCACGGCCGATGCCAGCCGTTCGTACGCGGTGATGCTGAACTCGCGCATCGGCTCCTCGTACCAGAGGTAGTCCGCCTCCGACAGCGCCCTGCCCAGACGGATCGCGTCGGGCAGGTCGAAGCCGGCCGAGCCGTCGTACATGAGCGGGACCGACGGGCCGACGTGGTCGCGCAGTGCCAGGCAGAGCTCGGCGTCACGGCGGGCGTCGCCCCAGGCGTGCAGCTTGATGCCGTGATAGCCCAGCTCCAGGCACTGGTCCGCCACATCGAGGAACTCCGCGATGCTGGAGAACGTCGAGGTGGAGGCGTAGGCCGGGATCGATTCGCGGTATCCGCCGAGCAGGCGCCAGACCGGCTGGTCGTGGTAGCGGCCGGCCAGGTCCCACAGGGCGGTGTCGATGAGGCCCAGAGCGGGGAGCGGCAGTTCGTGGATCCGGTCCAGCTCCCACACCCGGTGCCACAGCCATTCGCGCTGGAACGGGTCGGCTCCCACGAGTTCCTCGCGGAACACCCGGTCGACCAGTTCCCGGAGGGTGACGTAGGCGCCGGGGCGGGCGAACAGAGCCACGCCCTCGGCTCCTTCGTCGGTGCCGATGCGCAGGACCGCGCCGTCGCCCACCGGAGCGCTTCCGCTCAGTCCGTCCCTCCAGCTGAAGGGCGGGTCGGCCGCCGGAACTTCGATCCGGTGTACTTCGACATGCGTGATCTTCATGCTTGCTTTCGTTTCTGTGGGGATGCGGAGCTGAGGCTGTCGGAGGCTCAGAGTTCGCCGTACGCCTGGAGCCCGTAGATGCTGCCGCCGTTGCCGCTGCTGCCGGTGACGGTCAGCCGCAGATAGCGGGTGGTGACGGGGGTTTCGGCGAACGAGTGGTTGGCCGAGGAGGTGGTGTTGTCCGCGGTGTGGTCATCGAACGTGGACCAGGTCGTGGCGTCGTCCGAGTACTCGAGGCGGTAGGTGTAGCCACCGGCCTTCTCGAACGTCGTGACGACGCCGGAGACCTTGGTGTCCTTGCCCAGGTCGACCTGGATCCAGGACGGGTCGGGTAGACCCAGGCCCTGGGCCCAGCGGGTGGACAGGTCGCCGTCCACCGCCTTCTCTGGGGTGTTGTCCTCCGAGAAGGAGGAGGCGGTGACCGGCTTGTTCTGTGCCAGGTCGTGGTCGGCAGGCGTCGTGACGACGGCCGCGCTGCTGGGCTCGGAGGTGTTGAGCACAGAGTCGCGGGCCTCGACGTTGAAGGAGTACTCCGTGGCCGGGGTCAGGTTTCCGACCCGCAGGGTCGTGGCGTCCGTGACCGCGATCCGCTTGCCGTCCTGGCGGACGACGTAGCTGGTCACGCCGGTGTCATCGGTCGAGGCCGGCCAGCTGAGCTCCAGCAGACCGGGCAGCAGCGCCTTGGCCGAGGGCTGTCCGGGCGCGGTGGGAGGCGTGCGGTCCGCGGCCGGGGCGCTGGGGGTGCCGTAGACCTGCAGGTCGAAGATGCTGCCCCCGTTGCCGCCCGAGCCCGTGACGGTCAGGCGTACGAAGCGGCCGGTGACGGGCGCGGCGCCGCGTGCGTAGTCCGTCATCGCCTTGGTGGCGGTGCCGGTGCGGTCCACGAGCGTCGTCCAGTGGACCTCGTCGGGCGACACCTGGATGCGGTATTTGTAACCACTGCTCTTCTCGAACGTGGTGATCGCGCCGGTCACGTCGTACCGGGCACCCAGGTCGACCTGGATCCAGGACGGGTCGGGCATCCCGATGCCCTGGGCCCAACGGGTGGAGAGATCGCCGTCCACCGCCTTTGCGGGGGTGTTGTCCTCGGAGTCGGAGGACGCGGTGACGGGATTCCTCAGGGCCAGGTCCTCGCCGATGGGCATGGTGACCGTGAGGGCCTTGCTCTGCTTGGACTCGTTGCCGGCGGCGTCCCGGGCGGTGACCCGGAAGCGGTAGGACGTGCCCGGTGT
Source organism: Streptomyces sp. NPDC050422 (assembly GCF_044458665.1). Taxonomy (NCBI): domain Bacteria; kingdom Bacillati; phylum Actinomycetota; class Actinomycetes; order Kitasatosporales; family Streptomycetaceae; genus Streptomyces; species Streptomyces sp. NPDC050422. The sequence continues at coordinate 203,577 of NZ_JBITIE010000011.1, read as the reverse complement.
CAGTCCGGGGACGCGTACCGAGGTCGTGCCCGAGGCGCTGACGAGCTTGTCGTCGCGGTAGACCGAGTAGCCCGTGACCCCCGTCTCGTCCTTGGACGCGGCCCAGCTGAGGTCGGCCACGGTCGGGAAGTCGGTGACGGCCTTCGGGGTGCCGGGGGCGGTGGGCGCCTTGGTGTCGGAGACCGCCGGGCCCGGGTCGAGGTGCTGGTAGGCGGGCTGCAGACCGGCGTTCTTCACGATCGAGGCCGGCATCTGGGCGCACGAGTCCACGGTGATGTTGCCGTTGACGTCGTTGTTCCTGCTCAGGTTCTGGACGCTGAAGGCGGGGTTGCTCGTGTAGTTGGCGGTGGCGGTGTTCTCCTCGGCGTGGTTCATCAGCAGCCACTGGAAGGCCACGTCGCACAGGGCGTTGCCGGTGTTCAGCCAGTGGCGGCTCGCCTCGTCGTGGTACACCGCCCCGTACGCGTGCTCCGGAACACCGTGGATGTAGTTGCCGGACACCCTGCCGCCGGGGTTGGCGCTCAGGGTGTAGACCCCGCCGCCGTCCGCCTGGGACTGCATGATGTCGCCGATCTCGTTGTCGGTGACAACGTTGTTCCTGCTGATCGTCGGGGTGTCCGAGACCGGAATACCGGCGTTGCCGGGGTAGGCGGAGTTGCCGCCCTTGTCGGTCAGGCCCCAGCCCCAGCCGACGGAGATGCCGCTGTAGGGGAGGTCGTAGACCTTGTTGTGGGTGATCACCGTGCTGTCGGTGTAGCCGGCCAGGATGCCGAGCGATCCGTTGTACTGGTCGGCGACGTCCGTGACGACGTTGTTGCTGACCGTGGTGTTCCTGGTGATGTCCCGCACGTCGTCGGGGTGGGCGTCGCCCCACTCGACGCCGCCGACCTGGATTCCGGTGGCCGCGATCTGGCGGAAGACGTTCCCCGTGATGTCGGTGTTCTGGGAGCCGGTGTTGAGGTTGAGGCCGACGGCGCCGAGGTGGGTGAAGGTGTTGCCGGTGAAGCCGATGTGCTGCCCGTGGCTCACGTTGACCGCGCCGGGCGTCTTCTTCCAGTTCAGCCGGGTGGAGTCGAAGTCGGGGTTGTCCCTGCCGACCATCCGGAAGCCGGCCTGGCCCTCGATGAGGCCCTCCGGTGAACTGGGTGCGAGCCAGGTGGAGTACGAGAAGGTGATCCCCTGGAACGACACATGGGTGACGGGCTTGTCCCGGGTGCCGTTCAGGTCGACCAGGTCCTGTACGACCGGCACGGTGACCTCGGACGTGGACAGGTCCGAGCCGTCCTCGGGCATGTAGTACACCTCGCCCCGGCCCTTGTCGACGTACCACTCACCGGGGGTGTCCAGCAGCTCCCGGGCGTTCTCCAGCCAGGTCGGGTTCTGGATCTCCTGGCCCTCCTGGAGGTGCGCGTTGTCCCAGCAGGGCTGCTGCATCTTCATGGTCTTGCCGGAGATCGACTCCACCGGACAGCGCTGCAGCTTCCATCCCCAGCTGCTGACGACCTCCAGGTCCGAGGGGCGCGCGTAGTCGCTGATGCTCGCATCGGTGAAGGTGTAGCCGGTGGACGTCTTGCTGAAGCCGGACGGGTTCTTGGCGCTGCGTGCCCGGGTCTGGAGTTCCCCGTCGACGTACAGCTGGCGGGTATCGAGGTCACCGATCTTCGCCTTGTAGACCCGCCCGGAGGCGTCTGCCTTCGTCCAGCCGGTGATCTGCTTGCCGCCGCTGATCACGGGGTGTGCGCCGGGCGCGGCTTCGTAGATGATGCGGTGACCTTCACCGCCCGAGTCCTCGGAGGTGAGGCTGAAGGTGCGGCTCAGCTGGTGTGTCCCCGACATCAACCGCACATGGATGTCGCCGCGGGCCTTCGACTTGGCACCGCGCACGTAGTCCCTGGCGTGCTCCAGAGTCCGGAAGGGGTGTGCCGCGGAGCCGGACCCGGAGTCCCGGCCGGCCGGCGAGACGTACACCTGCAGGCCGGCCGAGGCCTGGGCGGAGGCCGCCTGGGCGGGGGCGGCGGCCAGTGGGACGGCGGCCGCCGCGGCCAGGGACAGTGCGGCTGCCAGTGCTCTTCGCAGTGGTACGGATATGAGTGTGCGGGCAGACGGTACAGACACGTGAATCCAATCGCCTGAGTGAAGTGATGTCGGGGAGCCCGGTCGTCCGCCGGGCTCCTCTGGCGTTGGGGGCTCGGGCCCGCGGACCCGCTCTCGCCGGTGGGCGGCCCGGACTACCGGGCGGGGTCAGGGACGTCGACCGTGCCGGTGCTCTGCGTGGGCACGGCGGCGTCCTGGCCGTTGTGGTTGAACACCCGGTTCCGGATCTTCTGCTCGAACTGGCGTCGTGTGGTGGCGATGTGCTGTGCCATCAGCTCCCCGGCGAGTTCGGCCTCCCCCGCGGCGACCGCCTCGGCGATGTCGAGGTGCTGACGTGCGGCGACCTCCAGGGACCCGGGAGCGTCGCCGTGGAAGAGCAGTACGTCGGACTGCGACGCCAGCCGGCGGACGTTGCCGACGCTCGACCTGAGGAACACGTTGTGCGCGGCGGCGCCCACCGAGTCGTGGAACGCCTCGTCGGCAGCGGCGAAGCCGTGCCCGTCGTCGGCCCTGGCCGCCAGCAGGGAGGTCTGCGCGCACTCACGGATGGAGCGGACCTCGATCGGTGTGGCCAGGGATGCGGAGCGGCGCGCCGTCTCCGTCTCGATCACGGTCCGGTAGTCCAGGAGCATCAGGACGTGTTCGAGGCTCGTGGGCCGGAAGTGCGAAAGACCGTCGTCCACCAGCCCGCCGCCGGACTCGGCGACGAAGATGCCCGCCCCGCGGCGGACGCTCAGCCGGCCGATGGCCGCCAGGACCTTCACCGCCTCGCGGGTCACGTTCCGGGTGGCACCCAGCAGTTCGGCCAGCCCCTGTTCGGTGGGGAGCCGGTCGCCGGGCCGCAGGTTCTGCTCGGCGATGTGGTTGAGCAGCTGCTCGGCCACCAGCTCGTAACCCGGGCGGTAGGGGTGTGCCGCGTCGTCATCCGCTGGGCCGGGCGCCCGTGAGGGATCTGCCACGAGGTGAGTCAACTCCTTGGACTTCGATTAATCATGTTCATCGGCCGGGGCAACTATGACATCTGCGTTACGGGCTGGAAAGAGTTGGCGGAAATATTCCTCCAACTTGCAGGCCTGGAGGGTGTATTACCTACTCAAATCGGGCATTTGCTTCGGAAGTGTTGTGCGAAATCGATCAGATCCATAAGGTCCTGGCTGTCGGATGAAGCAGATCCTTGGTGATGGGCTTGTGCCGGTCCCGGGACAGGGGCATGGCGCGACCGTCATCAGGGAGCTCTCCGACGCGAGCCGCGAGCAGTGGGCGGGGCCCAACAGGCGGCCCACGCCCGGCGCGGCAGGACTTCGAGCACACACCCCGTGGGAGAGAACCACTGTGAGACTGGCACGACACGGCGCAGCAGGAGTCGAGCGCCCCCTGATATCCGGTGCCGACGGCGCATGGCGTGATCTGCGCCCCGTCATCGACGATCTGACCCCGGCCACGCTCCCCGCGGTGCTGGGCGGCATCGACATCGGCGCGCTGCCGGTCGTGGAGGCCCCGGGCCGGTTCGGCCCGCCGCTGAGCGGAATCGGCAAGATCGTCTGCATCGGCCTGAACTACCGCGCACACGCGGCGGAGACAGGCGCGGCCGTACCCGAGGAGCCGATCGTCTTCCTCAAGACGCCGGACACCGTGGTCGGCCCCGACGACCGGGTGCTCATCCCGCGCGCCTCGGCGAAGACCGACTACGAAGTGGAGCTCGCCGTCGTCATCGGCCGTGAGGCCCGGTACCTGCTCGACGATGACGCCGCAGCCGCATGTGTCGCCGGCTACGCGATCAGCAACGACGTATCCGAGCGCGAGTTCCAGCTCGAACGCGGCGGACAGTGGGACAAGGGCAAGAACTGCGAGACCTTCAACCCGCTGGGCCCGTGGCTGCTCACCGCGGACGAAGTGCCCGACCCTCAGGCCCTCGGCCTGCGGCTTTCCGTCAACGGCGAGCCAAGGCAGGACAGCAACACCTCCGACATGATCTTCGGCGTGCACCGGATCATCCGCTACCTGAGCCACTTCATGGTGCTGCGCCCCGGGGACGTCATCAACACCGGTACCCCCTCCGGCGTCGCCATGGGCCTGCCCGGCATGCCCTACCTGCGCGAGGGAGATGTCGTGGACGTGGAGATCGACGGCCTCGGCCGTCAGCGCCAGACCTTCGGGCAGGCCTGACATGGGTACGCATGAGGGCCTCCGCGCCCTGATCACCGGCGGTGCCTCCGGTATCGGCCTGGCCACTGCCCGCCGGCTGCGTACCGAAGGGGCACAGGTGGCCGTGCTCGACCTGGCAGCCCGTGCGCCGGAAGACCTCGACTGCTACGTCCGCGCCGACATCGGTGACGACGCCTCCGTCACGGCCGCTGTGGCCGAGGCGGTCTCGGCACTGGGCGGTCTGGACGTGCTCGTCAACAACGCGGGGATCGGCGCCCAGGGCGGCATCGAGGACAACGGCGACGACGAGTGGCACCGGGTGCTGGACATCAACGTTCTGGGGCTCGTACGTGTCACCCGGGCCGCGCTGCCCGCGCTGCGAGCCTCCGCCAACGCCGCCGTCGTCAACATCAGCTCGATCGCGGCCACCGCCGGACTGCCGCAACGGGCCCTGTACTCGGCGAGCAAGGGGGCGGTGCTCTCGTTGACCCGGGCGATGGCCGCAGATCTGCTCCCGGACGGCATCCGCGTCAATGCGGTGAATCCCGGCACCGCGGACACGCCCTGGGTCGGCCGGCTGCTGAGCAAGGCCGACCACCCGGACGCCGAGTACGCGGCCCTGGCGGCCCGGCAGCCGCACGGACGGCTGGTCAGTGCCGACGAGGTCGCGGCGGCCGTCGCCTATCTGGCCTCGCCGGCCGCCGCGTCCACGACCGGCAGTGCCCTGGCCGTGGACGGCGGGATGGACGGGCTGCGCCTGCGGAAGGAGAACTGATCCCGATGCGCCGTTTCGCAGCGGTGATCCGTCTCCGGCCCGAGAAGGAGACCGAGTACCGTGCCCTGCACGCCGCCGCGTGGCCGGGTGTGCTCGCGACCCTCAAGCGGGCCAACATCGGCAACTACTCCATCTTCCTTCGGGACGGCCTGCTGTTCAGCTACCTGGAGTACACCGGGGCCGACTACGCCGCCGACACAGCGGCCATCGCCGCCGACCCGGTCACACGGGAGTGGTGGGCGCTGACCGACCCGTGCCAGCAGCCGGTCGACAGCGCGGCCGACGGTGAGCGGTGGGCGCCCGCCGAGGAACTCTTCCACCTGGACTGACCCGTACACAGAAATTGCCGGGCAACGTCCGTACACAACAGGTGTGCTCGACCTGCGTACCCGACACCGGACTTCCGGGCAGGCGTCATGCTCGTACGGGGCGCCTGCCCGTCGCTCCGCACCCCCGAACCGGCCCAGCCGGCCCCGACCCAGAGGACAGAACGGTGCGCATCGACGCTCATCATCATCTGTGGGACCTCGACGTGCGCGACCAGTCGTGGACCCGCGAACTGCCCGCCCTGCACCGCACTTTCACCCCCGACGAGCTGCGGACACTGCTCGACCGGAACGCCGTCGACGCCGCGGTCGTCGTACAGACCGTCGCGGTCCCGGAAGAAACTTCCGAACTGCTCGCCCTGGCAGCGCGGGACCCGCACATCCGCGCGGTCATCGGCTGGACGAGCCTCACCGACCCCGCGATCGGCGACCGTCTCGCGGAGCTGCGCGAGCGGCCCGGCGGCGCCACGCTCGCCGGCATCCGCCACGGCATCCAGGACGAACCCGACCCGGACTGGACGGACCGCCAGGATGCACGCCGAGGCATGGCAGCCGTCGGCGCTGCCGGACTCGTGTACGAACTGCTCGTCCGCCCCGACCAATTGCCCGCCGCGGTGCGCGTCGTACGTGACCTTCCGGACGTCCCCTTCGTCCTCGATCACGCCGGCAACCCCGTCATCGGAGCCGGCACTCTGGAGCCGTGGACCGCGCTCATGAGGGAACTGGGGGAGTGCCCCAACGCCTCCGTGAAACTCTCCGGGCTGGTCACCAGGCCCGGGGTGGGGCCCGACCGGATGCGTAACCTCAGGCCCTACATCGACGTACTGCTGAACACGGCCGGCCCGGACCGCCTCATGTACGGCTCCGACTGGCCGGTCTGCCTTCTTGCGGCCGGATACGACGAAGTCCTGGCCACCGCCGAGGCACTTTCCGCGGACTTGAGCACCGACGAGCGCGACGCCGTGTTCGGCGCGACCGCGGCGCGCTGGTTCGGGATTCCCGTATGAGGACGCGCAGACTGGGCCGCAGCGAAGTCCGTATCAGCGCTCTGGGGTTCGGTGCCGCGCCCCTCGGCAACCTGTATACGCCGATCAGCGACGACGACGCGATGACCGCGGTGGATGCCGCCTGGGACGCGGGGGTGCGCTACTTCGACACCGCCCCCCACTACGGCCTCGGCCTGTCCGAGCGCCGGCTCGGCGCCGCCCTGGCACACCGCCCGCGAGCCGGCTTCACCGTCTCCACCAAGGTCGGCCGCCTGTTGGAGCCCCATCCCGCGCCCACCGGATCGGACCTCGCCGCCGGCGGTTTCGCCGTACCGGACACCCTTGTCCGGCGCCCCGACTACTCCCGCGACGGCGTCCTGCGGAGTCTGGAGAGCAGCCTCACGCGGCTGGGACTGGACCGGGTGGACATCGTCTACGTACACGATCCCGACGACCACCTGGGCGTAGCGCTCGACGAGACCCTTCCCGCCCTGGCCGCCCTGCGTGACCAGGGCGTCGTGGGCGCCATCGGTGTCGGCATGAACAACGTGGCTCCGCTGGTGCGTGTCGTCGCCGAAGCGGATGTGGACGCGGTGATGGTGGCCGGGCGATGGACCCTCCTCGACCGGACCGCCCGCCCGCTGCTGGACGCGTGTGCGCGGCGCGGGGTGTCGGTCGTCGCCGCGGCCCCCTTCAACTCCGGCCTGCTCAGCCGCCCCCAGCCCATCGACGGCGCGACTTTCGACTACGGCCCCGCTCCGGCCGCCGTGCTGGACCGGGCCGCGCGGCTGGCCCGCGTCTGCGCGCGCAACGGGACCTTGCTGCCTCACGCGGCCGTCCGCTTTCCCCTGCGGGCTTCCGTGGTGGCCGGAGTCGTGGCGGGCTTCCGGTCGGCCGACGAGGTCGAGTCCGCCGCGAGCTGGGTGGGCGACGACCTGAGCGCGAGCACGTGGGCGGAACTCGACGCGGCCGTTGAGACAGCTCCCGACATCAGTTGAGCGCACCGCCGCGAACCCAGTTCCTGTTACTGAGGGCACCGCGGCGCCAGATGGTGGTGATGTCCAGCGTGTGGTCGAGCCTTGCCCTCACGTATCCCGCGGGCCTGCCGGTACTCCGGGAGTCGCGCCACTCCCGGATCCGGTCCATGGCGGGAAATTCGATGACCACGAACCGGGAGGAATCCCATGTGCCTTCGGCGGGCCCGGGTGTCGGGCCTGCGACCAGGTAACGGCCGCCGTGGCTGAGGACGGACTCTTGGGCCACGGATGCGTAGGCCAGATCCGCCTCCCTGTCGAGCACATTGACGTTCGCCGTTGCGCATGCCGCAGCCACTCATCAGGTCGGTGATCAGCAGGAAATCGTCGTCGTCGCCGGCGGGGCGGATCTCTCGGAGCTTCTCTGGAGAGGGGACTACTGCGCGCTTCGGGTCGTATTGCGGGGGCTTGACTCCATCCAGCGGGTTGTCGTCGTAGAGGCCCAGCCGGTGGGCATCGAAGGTGATTGACTTGAGCTTGTCGAAGGCGTTGAAGAAGGTTCCCATGCCGCGGGCCAGGGTCTTGTTCGCCATCGTTCGGTCTCCGGGGGCGTGTGCGCTGACCTGCTGTTTCTTACTGGCGCTAAGTGGTCGGCTCCGGAAATCCTTCGGGGGTTGACTTCGGAGCCGGGGTCATGGGCCGGTTTCGAGGTCGACGTCTGTGTCGGATTCTCGCCAGAAGATGGGCAGTAGTCGATGTTTGACTGCTTCCATGACCATCACGCAGCCGACCAATGCCCAGCTCTTCCGCTCCCTGCACACCCCAGCTGCACCCCTCGCGCTCGCCAACGCCTGGGATGTTGCGAGCGCCCGCGTCATTGAGGCTGCGGGCGCCCCCGCGATCGCAACCACCAGTGCCGGTGTCGCCTGGTCGCTGGGTTCTCCGGACGGCGACATCCTTACCCGCGAACGGGCGCTGAAGCTGATCGCCCGGATCGTCGCTGCCGTCGCGGTGCCGGTCACCGCTGACATCGAGGGCGGGTACGGGAAGGACGCCGCCGACGTGGCCGAGACCGTCGCCGGGGTCCTCGCGGCGGGCGCCGTCGGCGTCAACATCGAAGACGGCACCCGGCCCGCAGCAGAACTGGCATCGCGCCTGGCCGCGGCCCGGCAGAGTGCCGACCGGGCAGGCGCGGATCTGTTCCTCAACGCCCGTATCGACACGTTCCTGCTCGGGCTCGGCGCCCCGGACACCCGGCTGAAGGAAACCCTGGATCGGGCGCATGTGTACGTTGACGCGGGCGCGGACGGCATCTTCGTCCCCGGCGTCACCGACACCGCCACCATCGAGGCGCTGGCCAGGGGCATCTCCGTGCCGCTGAACGTCATGGCCGGCCCCGGCGCACCGAGGGTGGCCGAGCTCGGTGCCCTCGGCGTGGCTCGCGTCACTCTCGGATCGGGCGTGGCGCAGGCCGCCTACGCTGCTGCCCGCCGCGCCGCACAGGACCTCTTGGGCACCGGCGGCTACGACTCTCTCACCGAGGGCATCGCCTTCCCGGAACTCAACGCGCTGCTCTCCGGGCCCCACTGACCGGCCCGCCAATGCCCGCCAGCGGGCCTCGCACACCAGGAGTTGGCCCGTCTGTCGTGCCTGTTGCCGCCGCCTGTCAAATATTTCTCACCGCCACAGACCGCAAGCGGCTGAAGAAGATGGCCTGGGGCCACAAGAGCGAGTACCGGGAGCGGGTGCGGGCGCAGATCGTGCTGCACGCCGCGCGCGGCCGCTCCAACGCCCGCATCGCGCGGGAGACGAACCTGCACCTCGACACCGTGCGCCGCTGGCGGCACCGCTTCGCCGAACAGGGACTTGCCGGACTGAGGGACCGCCAACGGCCCGGCCGCCCGTCTTCGTTCACGCCCTTGCAGGCCGCCGAGGTGAAGGCGCTGGCCTGCCGTCTGCCTGCCGAGAGCGGAGTGCCGCTGTCGCGCTGGTCGGGCCCGGAGCTGGCCCGCGAGGCCACCGAGCGGGGCATTGTCACCTCGCTGTCGGCCTCCACCGTGCGCCGCTGGCTCAAGTCCGACGCGCTCAAGCCGTGGCAGCACCACTCCTGGATCTTCATCACCGACCCTGACTTCCGACCCAAAGCCCAGCCTGTCCTTGACCTGTATGCCCGCACCTTCGAGGGCGCCGCGATGGGAAACGGCGAGTACGTCATCAGCGCGGACGAGAAGACCTCCGTCCAGGCCCGCTGCCGCTGCCATCCCACCCTCGCCCCCGGCCAGGCCAGAGCGATGCGGGTCAACCACACCTACCGGCGCGGCGGAGCCCTGTCCTACCTCGCCGCCTACGACGTCCACCAGGCGAAGGTCTTCGGCCGCTGCGAGGAAACCACCGGCATCGTGCCGTTCATGGCTCTGGTCACCCAGGTCATGAGTCAGGAGCCCTATGCCACCGCGAAACGCGTGTTCTGGATCGTGGACAACGGTTCCTCCCACCGAGGGAAGAAGGCCGCCGACCGGCTGACCACGGCGTTCCCGAACGCGGTCATGGTCCACACCCCCATCCATGCTTCCTGGCTAAACCAGGTGGAGATCTACTTCTCCGTCGTTCAGCGCAAAGTCGTCCAACCCAACGACTTCACCGACCTGACCCAAGTCAGTGAACGGCTCCGGGACTTCGAGAACCGCTACAACGCCACGGCACAGCCGTTCCAGTGGAAGTTCACCACCTCCGACCTGGACGATCTGCTGGCCAGGCTCGACCGGCACACCACCGATCGCCCAGAACAATCCTCCGTCGCACTGACAGCATGATCAACCCCCGAAGGATTTCCGGAGCCGACCACTAAGGCTTCGAGGTGTGCCCGACCATGCCTGCGTCGTGTTGTGGGCCAGGAAGACCTGGAAGCGGCTGAGAGCGCGTCAGGGGAAGGGTCTCCGCTGGACCGGTGTTCCCATCTGTGCCCGCGTCTGACCTTGTGTGCCAGGACGGAATGCTGACTCACTCAATGCTGACCGTTCTGACTAGTTGTCAGGTAGGTGGGCTGCCGGTTGAGGCGACTGGGGATCATCCGGGGTGCCTCTCGGGTGAACGGTCTGGCCGACGAACCGGCGGCATCATTCATTGGCGAAGGTCTCGTCTGCGTCCGTAGCCCCAGATGCCCAGGACGGGGATCGGCGGTGTGACCGCGCGCTCTCCAGGCGCACTGAGACCGTCACAATGAACTGGTGGCAGAAGTCAAGCTCTTCCTCCGTCGGCGCGTATCCCGTCGGGACGGTCAGCCGGGGGTGGCTCCGACTGCCGTGCACGTCTGGTGTCAGTTGATCGAAGCGCAGGTACTCCTCGTATCCGATGCCCAGCGCCATCAGATGAAGGACTTTCTGCATGCCAGCTACCGCGTGTGCGGTGTCGCTGATCATGCGGCCGATCTTCTCCTCGCGGGGTGTCGGACCGTGTTGGGTGCCGGGGTTGTGCAGTGCAGCCAGGGTGTGGGCGATCTCGTTACCCCAGGACGGGTTTTTTCGCATAGACCGTCCAAGGGAGGCGGCAGGTAGCCACCCGCTGCCCTGCACCTGGTCGTCAAAGAGGTCCCGGAACGCCAACGCGAGGTCGCCCATGCCCTCCATATGGCTCCCGGCGGCGAAGCGGCTAACGGCCTGTTTCGCGAGGTCTCTGATGTGCGGCTGAGAAATCACATCCGACATGTCGAGAGTGAAGAAGTCGATACCGAAGACCCTGGGAACGTTGTCTTCGAAGAACCCGGTGGTGTCGCTGACGGCCTGCGCCACAACATCGGGAACGGGCATGTTCCCCACATGCTTCAGGCCGTTTCGGTGGTCATGCAGCCGACGCATGCCAGCAACTCCACTCAGATGGACGCCCGCACCCCCCATCCTCAGCTTCCGCCAGTACCCCAGAAAATCGACCCTGGCGTCCAACGGAGCATGGAGGATGTCGCCTGTGAGAACAAGAAACATCTCAACTGAATCGTGCAGTGAGAGCAGGCTCGTCGCTGCCATCGGCATTGGCAGTCTCCCCTGCTCAACGCCCTGCTGGTAGAGCAACTTGATGAACGCCAGACGCTTGGCCGCCTGCGCGCCGAGTGTGAGCATGCCCCGCCCCTTTCACCGGATACCAGGAGACTATCCGCGCCCATTCGAAGTGCCCGGCGGTGCGAGCACACCATCACTGCCTGAACTTGTTCGCACCCTGACAAATCGAAGCGGGCTGCGCACCAAGCTCCCAGTGGCTGGCGTCGTCGAACACCCGTCACAGTGCGGTCGTCGTTCGACGCACCCCGCGGCCGTCGGGCTGGTGGCACCGCACGCCGAGCTGGCCCGGCGCATCACCTGCTCTGCTGATTGGTGCGGTTTACAACTGTTGCTGGAGCCAGCAGAAGCCGAGACCTACGATGCCGGCCCCAGTGGCATAGGCGACACCGCGGAGAGCTAGGCACTGTTTCTCGGATCTCCTGACGCGGGTCGGGTATTGGGTCCAGGGTGGTTGTATGGGTCGTGGGGATCTGACGAATGCGGAGTGGGACCGGCTGGAGTCGTTCCTGCCGCAGGGTGGTACGCGTGGCGGTCGTTGGAGTGATCACCGGCGGGTGATCAACGGGGTTCTGTACCGGGTGCGGACGGGTGTGCAGTGGCGGGATCTGCCGGAGCGGTTCGGGCCGTGGGAGACGGTCTATAAGCGCCATCGCCGCTGGTCGGCGGATGGAACGTGGGAGATGTTGCTGTCGAAGGTCCAGGCTGCCGAGGACGCCGCGGGCCGGATCGACTGGGAGGTGTCGGTGGACTCCACCGTGGTGCGGGCTCACCAGCACGCCGCCGGCGCGAGAAACGCGCCCCCGGCCGCAGTTCCTCAAAAGGGGGCCGGACGGGGGACGAACCAGGTCGATCCGGTGCTGCGGAAACTGGTCATCCGGCTGGAGGGGGTGGTCAGGTCAGCGAATGCCTGGGACGGTCCCGAGGCGGCTTCACCACCAAGATCCACCTCGCAGCCGAAGGGCGATGCCGGCCCCTCGCCCTCGCACTGACGCCGGGACACTATGGGGACGGCCCGCAGTTGGAGCGTGTGCTGGAGCTGATTTCTGTGCCTCGCACCGGAGTCGGTCGGCCTTGCACGCGGCCCGACCGCGTGTTGGCGGACGAGGCTTACACCTCCCGGAAGAAAGAACCGCCGCTACCTGCGACGACGCGGAATCCGGCACACCATCCCCGAACGCCTTGACCAGCAGAGACATCGCAAGAACCGAGGCTCCCGAGGCGGCCGGCCCACCGGATTCGACCGCGAGCACTACAAGAAGCGCAACACCGTCGAACGCGCCATCAACCGCCTCAAGGGCTTCCGCGCCGTCGCCACCCGCTATGAGAAACGCGCCTACATCTACCTCGGCACCGTCACCCTCGCGGCCCTCATGATCTGGCTCCGAACATGATCCGAGAAACAGTGCCTAGTGCTGTGACCGCATAGGTTCGCCGGTTCGGATGCCTTACAGGTTGTTCACATAGAAGCTGGTGAGTCGTTCGACGGCAGCGTCGACGTATTCGGGCTCGTCGTACATCTCGTAGTGGCCGGCGCCGTCGATCACCATGAGGTCGACGGGGTTGGGGGCCAGCTTCCACAGCTGCATGCCGGTGTCGTAGGAGCCGGTGTTGCCGATGCGTCCGGCGAGGATGACCTGTAGCGGCTGGGTCATGAGCTGATCGGCCAAGTGGAACGCGTCATAGCCCAGCAGGAGGGAGTCGCTGCGCGAGAGGCGCCGATTTGTGGAGTGTTCGTCACCGCCGCGCTCGGTGCGGTAGTAGGTGATGGCCTGAGTGGTGTCAATGTCGGTCAGGCCCGCTGTCGTGGCGTCCTCGAGGGTGTCGGGCAGCCAGTTCACACGGGTCGTCTCGCCGGAGCGGGCCTCTTCGACACGTGCGTCTGCGAGGGCGTTGAGTGTTGCGGCCGGACCGTCGGGCTGGAAGCGGCGGAATGAGGTGCCCATGTTGCTGGGGACGACCGTGCCGACCGCTTTGATGCGGTGGTCCGTGCGGGCGGTGTGCACGGCGTAGCCCCCACCGGCGCAAATGCCGAGGACGCCGATGCGCTGCGGGTCGATGCCGGGGGTCGTCGTGAGCACGTCGATGGCGTAGGAGATGTCCTCGCCTCGGCGGTAGGGGTCTTCGAGGTCGCGGGGCTCACCTCCGCTCTGGCCCTGATGGGCGGGGTCGAAGACGAGCGCCGCGATGCCGCGGGCGGCGAGACGGGAGGCGTAGTTGGCGCCGATCTGCCCCTTCACGCTGCTGCCTGGGGTAGAGAGCACCACGGCGCGCAGCGGTGCGCTGCTGTCGGCCTTGTCCGGCAGGTGGAGGTCGGCGGCGAGTTCGATGGGACCGCGCGGGATCGTGAGGTGCTGAAGCATGTGTGGCTTCCTTCGTGAGGTCGTTGTTCCATAGGAATCCAGCACAAAACAGCAACTGGTACAATATGAAACTAATACGAAACGGTACCACCTTGGGACGGGGGCTCGCATGTCAGTCGACGGGGCGCAGCTGTGGACGCTGAACCAGCGGTTGCTGGGCGTAGTGATGGATGCCTGCACGCGGGAGCTGGCCGAGCTCGAGTTGGAGACGAAGGAGTTCTTCGTCCTGGCCGAGGTCGAGGCATCGCCGTACCCGGCCGAGATCGCGGCTGCGCTGCTGCTGCCCAAGGCGAGCGTGACGGTCTACGTTCGCAACCTCGTCGCCAAGGGCTTTATCCGCCGCGAGATCGACGAGGCGGACTTGCGGCGTCATCGGCTCGTACTGACCCCTGAGGGCACGCAAGCACGCGATCGAGCACTTGCAGCCCTCGCGGCGGAGTACGACCGCAGGTTGGCGAGGGTCACCCCCCAGGACCGCGTTGAGCTGCAACGCATCCTCAAAGCGATGCTCGCCTCGCCCGAGTCAGGCCGTATGCGCGAGTGATTCGTCTGTCCGGTGCTCTGCTGCACGTTCGGGCTGCGACCGCATGGATTCGTCAGATCGTTCAGGTTGCGACGGCAAGGGACGTTCGCCCCAGCGGATGCCCTTCTCGCTTCGAATGCGGGCGCGTTCGCGACGCTGCGCCGCGAGGACGTCGGGGTGGCGGGCGTTGGCGTTTCGCCAGCGCAGGTAGGCGTGCAGGGCCCGGGTCTGCACGCTGTGGTTGCGGTGGTGGGATTTCGCGATCGTGAACTGCCGCAGGGGCCCAAACGGGCTTCGATCGGGTTGGCCCAGGAGGCGTAGGTCGGGGTGAAGCACAGCTCGACGCGGTTCTTCTTCGCCCAGCGACGGATCTTGTCGCCCTTGTGGGCGGACAGGTTGTCCAGGATGACGTAGATCGGGGCGCCGTCCGGGCGCGCGGCCCGGATCGACCTCAGTGCGGCCAGGGTGTTCACCGCCCCCTTCGTGCGGCGGTTGACGCCCCACAGCCGGTCGTCGCCGACGGAGTAGCAGCCGTGGAGCCGCCGGCCCGGATCACCACCCACGACGTCCTGGACTTCGCCACCCTCCAGGGCGCCCGCACCAACGGCCTGGCCGGCGTCACCGGCTCCCTCACCGTGGGTAAGAAGGCCGACCTGCTGGTCATCCGGGCCGAGGACCTGAACAACATGCCGCTCAACGACGCCGTCGGCACCGTCGTGCTGGGCTCGGACGCCCGCAACATCAGCGCCGTCCTCATTAACGGCGCACCCCGCAAGTGGAACGGCCAGGTCCTCGACGTCGATCTGCCCGCGCTGCGCGAGGAGGTCCACGCCTCCCGTGAGTACGTCCTCAACACTCCTGCCGCCTGACGACGGCTCCACCGCCTCGACGTAGATCAGGTACCGACATGACCAGCATCCCCTTCACCATCCCGCGCCGCGACAACGACATACTGCGCGAGCTGCGCGCCCCTCAGGGCCGGCCGCTGCTGCTGACCGGCGGCACCGTCGTGACCGGCAATGAGCTGCTGGGCGACTGCCAGAACGCTGATGTCATCATCGGCGGCACCGTGATCGTGGGCATCGGCCCCGGCCTGCTGACCGCCGCCGGCGACGACAACATGATCGTCGTCGACTGCGCGGGCACCCTCGTCCTGCCCGCCGCCACCGACTTCACCACCCCACACACCGGCGCCACCCTCACCCCCGGCCAGAGCGCCGACATCGCCGTCCTGCGGCTGGCCGACACCCCCGAAACCCCCGCCGGCGCGGTACCGGCCCGTGGCAGCCACCTCGACCTCCTGATCACCGGCGGGCAGGTCCGCCTCTGGGGCGGACGCCCCCTCGACGAGGCCGGCACCCCCACCGCGGCGGCCCCTGCCAGTGAGCCTGTCTACGACCCGGCACATCCCTTCGTGGGGATGTGGGTCGACGATCACGACTTCGTGCGCCAGGAGCTGCTGCCCGACGGGCGCTACGAAGAGGCGCGCGGGAATCGCCGAAGCGCCTACCAGGGCCGCTACTGGATCACCGGCAACCGCATCGACTACCTCGACGACCTGGGCTTCTGGGCCTTCGGCGAATTCCACGACGGCCACCTGCACCACGCCGGCTACCGCCTCACCCGCCGCTGACCACTCCACCCCCACGATCCCTTCCCGGCCGATCGCACACCTTCCGTGCGATCGGCCGCCCCATGCCCACCCCGGAGTCCCCGTGCCCCATCCCCTCGTTCCCTCCCGGCACCCGGCCAAGACCGCCGCACCGGGCACACCCCCCGGCTGGGCCCCCACCACCGCGACGATCACGCTGCTGACCTCGCTCGGCGTCCTGGTCGTCGGCCAGATGTACACCGTCCTGGCCCTGCTCCACCCCAGGGCTCTCTCCCTGCACGCCACACCCGAGCAAGTCACCTGGACCGCGACGTCGTTCGGGTTCGCCTACGCCGCCGGCTTTCTCGTCGTCGGCCTGCTGACGGACCGGTACGGGCCACGCGCGGTGATGACCGCCGGGCTGGTGGCAGCAACGGCCGCCACCGCCGTGGTCAGCGCAGCCCCGGACCTGAACTGGGCCATCGCACTGCGCATGGTCCAGGGGCTGACAGCCGCGGCGTTCGCGCCCGCCGCGTTCTCCTACGTCACCCACCGCATCGCACCCAAGCGGCGCGCGATTGCCCTGACCTGCGTCACCAGCGGCATGCTCGGCGCCGCCGTCCTCATGCAGATCGCAGCCCAAGCCGTCGCCGCCGGGCCCGGATGGCGCGCGGTGTTCCTCCTCAGCGCCGCCCTCATAGCCCTGAACCTGCTGCCCCGTACGCCGCACCCTGCGCCCCACCCCGCGCCAGGACACCGGCAGCAGCCTGCTGCATGCCTTCGCCGCGATGCCGCGGCTGCTGCGCCGGGGCCGTCTGCTCGCCCTGTACGCAGCCACCGTGACCTTGATGGCGGGATTCGTCGCCCTCTACACGGCCGTGTCCGTCGCCGGGCCGCCCGGTATCGCCGGGAACCCCACCGCGATCCTGACCCTACGGGCCAGCGCCCTGCCGGCACTGGTCGCCGTCCCCCTGCTCGCGCCCGTCCTGTCGCGGCTGGCCGCACCGAAGCCTCTGGTACTCGCGCTGGGCGTGGCCGCTGTCACCGCCACCGCCGCTTCCCTGCTCGGCGGACACACGATCCTCCTGACCGTGGCACTGCTGCTGTTCGTGGGCGCCGTCGCGACCGCGGCACCCGCTGTCGTCGAGACCGTCAATGCGACGGCCCCGCACGCGCGCGGCGCAGCCGTCGCCCTCTACGCGTGCAGCATGTTCATCGGCGCCAGCCTGGGCCCGCAACTGGCCGGCGCCCTCACTGGTCAGGGCTTCGGCACCATCCTGCGCGTCGCCGCCGCCGGGCTCGTCCTGGGCGCCGCCCTGGCACTGCCGGCCACGCGTATAAGACTCTGCCTTCCCGGGAGCTCACTGCTCCGGAGCAGTCTCCTGGCGGTGGGTGGCGTGGAGGCTGCCGAGCAGGGCCAGCGCCTGGGCGCCGGGGCTTCCCGATGCGGCGTGGTAAATCACCAGCTGCTGGCCCGGCGCGCCGCGGACGTCGAAGGTCTGGTAGGTGAGATCGAGACGGCCGACATCGGGGTGCAGGAGCTCCTTGCCGGCACGGGTCTTGCCGTGCACGGTGTGCGAGGACCACAGGGCGGCGAACTCCTCGCTCTCCTCGGTCAGAGATTCGACGAGGTCATGCAGACGCCGGTAGTGCGGATCCAGACCCGCGGCGTGGCGCAGTCCGGCCACGACCGCCTCCGCTGCCCGCCCCCACTGGGTGAAGAAGCTCCGGGCGGCCGGATCGAGGAAGGTCATGCGGGCCATGTTGTCCATTGTCCCGAACGGTGAGAACAGGGCATCGGCCAGCGCGTTCGACGCCAGGAAGTCGTTGGCCGGGTTCAAGACGAACGCCGCGGCGTTCGCGTATCCATCCAACAGCTCCCGCAACGCAGGACTGACCGCTTCTCTCGGCTGCGGTCGCTCACCCTCCGGTGTGGTGCCCGCCAACCGGAAAAGGTGCTCCCGAGCTTCGACATCCATCAGCAGCGCGCTGCTGATCGCCTCAAGGATCTGCGGCGAAGGGCTGCGCTCGCGGCCCTGTTCCAGGCGGGCGTAGTAGTCGCTGTTCATGCCGGCCAGGACGGCGACCTCCTCCCGCCGCAGCCCCGCCACCCGGCGCGCGCCCCAGGAGGCGAGCCCGACATCGTCGGGGCGCAGGCGGGCGCGGTGGGCACGCAGGAAATCTCCGAGATCGTTGCTGGTCACCCCTCCAGGCTATGGCGCAGCCTTCCGGCGTGCCTGGGTGCCCTGTACCCAGGCACGACTCGTCCTGGCTCCCTTCCCCCGGCCCGCCCACGCTGGTGGCCGGCACCCTGACACGAGAAGGAGCGCATTGTGAGGAACCAGTCGAGCCCACCAGAGAAGGCCGCCGGGCGAAGGACCGGGGACGTGGACGTGGTCGGGATGTGGGTGACCGCGGACGGACACATCCGCCAGGAACTGCGCGCTGACGGCCGCTACGACGAAGCGCGCGGCACCCGGTCCAGCGCCTACACCGGCCGCTACACCGTGACCGGCAACCACCTGCACTACGTCGACGACACCGGCTTCACCGCCACCGGCGACATCCGCGACGGCGTCCTCTTCCACGAACACCTCGTCCTCTGCAGGGAGAACAAGGCATGACCCCCACCACCAAGATCTTCCTGATCACCGGCGTCAGCAGCGGCCTCGGCCGCGCGTTCGCCACCGCCGCCCTGGACGCCGGCCACACCGTCGTCGGTACCGTCCGCAAGGAGGCGGACGCACAGGCGTTTACCGCCCTGCACACCCAGCGCGCCCACGCCCGCCTCCTCGACGTCACCAACGACACCGCAGTCCGCACCGTGATCGGCGAGGTGGAACAGACCGTCGGGCCCGTCGACGTACTGATCGCGAATGCCGGATACGGCCTGGAGGGCACCTTCGAGGAAACGTCCCTGGCCGACCTGCGCGCCCAGTTCGACGTCAACGTCTTCGGCGCCGCCGCCACCGTCCAGGCCGTCCTGCCATTCATGCGCACACGGCGCCGCGGGCACATCCTGGCCGTCACCTCCATGGGCGGACTCGCCTCCTTCCCCGGCGTCTCCGCCTACTGCGGCAGCAAGTACGCCCTCGAAGGCATCCTCGAAGCCGTCGGCAAGGAAGTCGCCGGCTTCGGCATTCACGTCACCGCCATCGAGCCGGGCTCCTTCCGCACTGACTGGGCGGGCCGCTCCATGGTCCGTGCACCACGGTCCATCCCTGACTACGACGACCTGTTCGAACCCATCCGTGCCGCCCGCCAGGCCGCCAGCGGCAACCAGCTCGGCAACCCCACCAAAGCAGCCGCCGCCCTCCTGCACATCCTCGACGAACCGAACCCGCCGGCCCACCTCGTCCTCGGATCCGACGCCCTGCGCCTGGTCCGCGCCGGACGCGCGGCGGTCGAGAGCGACCTCGACACATGGGAAGACCTCACCCTCTCCACCGACGAGGCGCCGTAAGCCACCCGCGCACCACAGCCACAGCATTGGAGACGACACGCAGGAAGGCAGACGGGCAGACCCCGGCGGCGGTGGTACGAGAGCACTACGCCCGCCGGCCCGTCCCGCACCGCCCGGTACGGGAGGGGCCGATCCACGGACCAGTCGCCTTTCAGGCGCCTTCGGTCCTGCCACTGACAAAACTCTGCGCCGTACTGACATCTACTCTGCGCACGACAATCCTGCCCACCCTCCTCGGCAAGAGGCATCCACCAGCGGACAAATGACAGATGGCGCTCTGTCCATAATCTTGGCTCGCACACGAGACCTGGCGCGGAAGGCGGGGTCTCCATGGCGCTCTACCCCTCCTTGAAGCTGCCCGGTCCCCGTCCCGATGCGCGGCAGCACGCCGGACAGACGAGGTCCGAGCCCGCCTCGTCCCCGTCGTGAGCGTGCGGGAGGTTCCGGAATCCGAGGTATCGCGGCACCTGGAAGCGGGCTGAGCCAGGGACCTTTCGGGGACTTTCAGCTCTGGCAGAGGGGCTTTCGCGGGAGCCTGCCGCGGGGAACGTAGTTCGCCGGGCCCGCAGCCGACCTTCCGCAGCTCCGTCTCCGCGTGGCTCATCGAGGCCCTCGCGGTGGTGCTGGCCGCTGCTGGCCGCTGCACCAGATGCTGTCCCCGGCGACGATGCGGATCACGCCGCCGCAGAGGCCGACGCACACGGTGGCGAGGGCCAGTTTGCCCTTCTCGGAGGCCGCCGGTACGTGACGATCACCAACGGTGCCGGCAGGCCGCACGCGGGACTGAACGAAGACCACGGAGCCTCGCGAAGCAGCCGAGAGGGCTCAGCGGCTATCGAGGTCTGTTGCTTTTCGGGGGACCGCAAGCGGGGGCAGATTTCATATCACAATGTTTCGTCCACTCCAAGCCGCACTCTTCTGTGACGGTTCGGCGTGATGGAGGGAACCCTCCTGACTGCCAAGCGGGAAGCGCTGAGAAAGTATGCCTGTGCAGTTTATGGATGTGAGGCAAGTAGCCGAGTATCTGAACGTGTCGGTGCAGTGGGTGTATCGGGAGGCCTCGAAGGTGGGGCTCAAGCCTTACAAGTTCGGGAGCGGTCGCAACGCGAAGATCCAGTTCAAGATTGCAGATGTGCAAGCTTGGGTTCGCCAGCAGTCGTCCCCTGGCTGAAATGGTTCTCTAGGTTCGGGCCCCAGCCGTTGTTCAAGGCTGGGGCCCGACTTGCTCAGGCGGCGAGGCCCATGTTGAGCATCTTGGCGGCCCGGCCGATCGAGCCAGGCATGAGGTGGCGGTAGATCTTAAAAGTGATGTCCAGACTCCTGTGGCCCATCCACTCTGCTACATCAGTGATTGGGATTCCGTGGCCCAAGCAGTTCGAGGCGAAGTAGTGACGGAAGCTGTAAATGACCAGCCCTTCGGGAATTTCAACGTCTCCAGAAGCTTTAATTCGGGCCCACTGATTGGAAAGGCTCCAAGCCGGATATGTTTGGTTAGCGTCGCGTGGGTGATGCATGAGGTACCCGTCGGAGCTTTTTCCATGCTTTTCCGCATACCAGAGGATCGTTTCCTTCGTGCGGGCAGGGAGGGGGGTGTCGCGATATTCGCCTAGCCTCCGGTGCTTGAGGCGGCCGTACTTCTTCGTGGTCTGGTTCACCTGCTCGGTTATTCGATAGACGTCATCGGCGACTATGTTGTTGATATTGACTGCAGCTGCTTCGCCGTTGCGCATGCCGCAGCCACTCATCAGGTCGGTGATCAGCAGGAAATCGTCGTCGCCGGCGGTGCGGATCTCCTGGAGCTTCTCTGGAGAGGGGATTACTGCGCGCTTCGGGTCGTACTGCGGGGGCTTGACGCCCTCCAGAGGGTTCTCGTCGTAGAGGCCCAGCCGGTGGGCATCGAGGATGATCGACTTGAGCTTGTCGAAGGCGTTGGACTGCGTCGCCAGCCCGGCCCCTTGCCGCTCCATGGCCTGAATGAATCCGTCGACCACCTTGTGGTCGAATGTGCTCATGCGACGGCTTCCGAGCGCGGGGAGCAGGTGGTGCGCCAGCAAGGAGTTGAGGTGGCGCAGCGAGCTCTCGGAAAGGTCACGCTGCGCCGACTTCCAGTCAGAGGCGTACTCCTCGAAGCGCATCTGCCCATACTTCTCGATCCGCGCCGCCTTGGTCTGGCTCCGCGGGGTTGCCTTCTTGGCCCTGTAGACCTCGGTCAGTCGCTCGATGGCCTTGTCCTGGGTGGTGAACCCGGCTTCCTCGGTCTGTTTTCCGGCGGCGTTCCGATACCTGATCTTGTACTCATGGGGGCACTTGGACCACCTGGTGCTGCTGTGCTGGCAATCTTTGAAGAGCGTGCCCATGCCGTGGGCCAGGGTCTTGTTCGCCATCGTTCGGTCTCCGGGGTCGCTTGCTGACCTTTTGCTGACCACGGATGGTGCGTCACGCCTCTGAGCTGGGAAGAAACGGCAAAGACGTGGTATGTGGTGGAACTTCGTGGGCAGGACGCAGGACGATATCGCGCAGGCCCGGGAGGACTGGATGAACGGCGATCGGTTCGGCTCCGTGCGTGGCTATGACGGTGCGCCGCTCCCGGCTCCGGGGCTGCCTCCTGTGCCCTTGAAGCCTCGGGGGCGTGTGCGCTGAGCTGCGGGTTCTTACGGGTTGTTGGGTTTCGAGGCGTCCCCGATGATGCCCGCGTCGTGCTGTTGGCGGGGGCGGGCCGAAAGCCGCTGAGAGTGCATCGGGGGAAGGCCTTCCGCTGGACCGGCGATCCCATTTGTGTCCGCGTCCGACCTTGTGCGCCAGGACGGATGCAGACTCCATGCCGGCTTCTGCTGGTGCTCTCCGCGGCCCGCTCTACGACCTGTTCGCGGGCCTCGACGAGACGTGGACGTCGTGGATGCGCGATGTCCGTCTCGCCCGCGCCCGGCTGATCGTGCCGGCCGGATACATGGCAACTTCTACCTGGAGGAATCGGGCCGGGCCGGCAAGACGAAGACGGTTAGCGTGTTCTGGGGCGGCTCTTTCTGTAGAGCCACCCCTTTCATGTCGTAATCGACCAGCATGTGCGTAGCGGTGCCTTTCACGTTCTGCATGGCCTGCTGGTCCGATAAGTCGCTCGCGTGCGGCCTGCGTTCACTCGCCTCGCCACCCCAACAGGCCCCCGGCCGCGGACCAGCTCGCCTCCACCACGGCCACTGGCACCAACCCGCTGAGCGGCGCACGCCTGAGCGGCCTCAGTTCATCTGACGCCGTACCAGTTCGTGGAGCTGCCCGTTCGTGTCCGCGAGGAGTTCGGCGGGCGGCCCTTCCTGGACGACCCGGCCCCCCGCCATGACGATCACGCGGTCGGCGTCCATGACCGTGGACAGCCGGTGCGCGATGACGACCCGGGTGGCGCGCAGGGACCTGGTGCTCTCGATCACGGTGCGCTGGGTCTCGTTGTCCAGGGCGCTGGTGGCCTCGTCGAAGAACAGGATGCGGGGACGCCGTACGAGCGCCTGGGCGATCATCAGCCGCTGGCGCTGCCCGCCGGAGATCGCGCCGCCGCCGGAGATCATCGTGTGCAGCCCCATCGGCATGCGCTTGATGTCCTCGGCCAGCCCGGCCATCGCGGCGGCCTCCCAAGCCTCCTCCTGGGTGAAGGCCTCGGTGCCGCAGATGCAGTCCAGGATCGATCCGGACAGCGGCTGGGCGTTCTGCAGGACGACCCCGCACTGACGGCGCACGGCAGCCTGGTCGAGCGCCGTCAGATCCTGACCGTCGTACAGGACACTGCCCGAGACCGGCTTGTCGAAGCCGATGAGGAGCCTCAGCAGGGTCGACTTGCCGCATCCGCTCGGGCCCACGACCGCGACGAACTCGCCCGGGCGCACGGCCAGCGACACGTCGTCGAGGACGACGGGACCGTCGTCGGAGTAGCGGAAGGACACACCCCTGGCCTCGATCCCGCCGGACAGCGCGCCTGGCTGGGTGCTGGCGCCGCGTACCTCGGGAGCCTCGTCGAGCACCGGCTTGATCTGCTCGAACATCGGCAGCACGGCGGCGGCGGACACGAACGCCCCGGTGAGCTGGGTGACGGCCGTCAGCAACATCGTCACGGACGTGTTGAAGGTCAGGAACTCGGCGGCCGTCAGGGACCCGCGCGCCGGGCCCGCCAGCAGGACGAAGATGACCAGCGAACACAGCGGCAGATAGACCGCGTTCAGGACCGTCGTCAGATTCTTGATCCGGCCCGCCCGCTTCTGCAGCTCGCGGCTACGGGCGAACTCCGCCGCCCACGCCCCGTACGCGAAGCTCTCCGCCGCCGCGACCCGCAGCTTGGGCAGTCCCCGCAGTGTCTGGAACGCCTGGTTGTTGAGCTTGTTGCCCAGCACGACCAGACGGCGCTGCCAACGGAGCTCCCACATGCCCATGGTGAGGAACACCCCGGCGATGACCACCAGCATCGCGACGGCGGTGAGAGCCAGCGGAACACTGAACCAGAGCAGCAGGCCGAGATTCATCGCCCCGAGCGTTCCCGCCTGCACCACGACGGGGCCGGTGCCGGACAGCACCCTGCGGATGGAGCCCACCCCCATTGCCGCGCTCGCCAGTTCTCCCGTGGAGCGCTCGGTGAAGAATTTCGTCGGCAGCCGCAGGAGCCGGTCCCAGACCGCGGGCTGGAGTGTGCTCTCGATCCGCCCCTCCATCCGCAGGATCGTGAGGTTCTGCAGCAGCATGAAGGCCGCCGAGACCACGCCGGAGATGATGACGGCGAGTGACACCTGCACGATGAGGGCGTTCTGGGCGTGGGGAACATACACGCCGAGCACCTTGCCGGTCGCGATCGGCACCAGCGCTCCCAGCGCCACTGTCACCAGTCCCGCCAGCACCAGTCTGCGCAGGTCGGACCGGGTTCCGAACAAGCCGAACCGCAGCAGTTGCCGCTTGCTCAACGGCTGCTCCGGCAGCGGCCGGTAGAACATCACCGCACGCTCGTCGAACTCCTCCGCGGAGGTGCTGCCGACACGGCTGCGCCGCCCCGTCAGCGGGTTCACCGCCTCGTAGCGGCCGTGGCGCCAGAGCAGGGCGACCGGCGCTCCGGAGGCGGCCCGGCGGCCCACCAGGGGCCCGGAGTTCTCCCGCCACCAGCGCCCGTCGAGCCGCACCGCCCGGGTGCGGACGCGCGAGGCGACCGCGACCCGCTCCACCGGGTCGATCCGGTCGCTCACCGCCCCGCCCGTCGCGGGCTCACCGAGGACGATCCCGGAGTCCCGGGCCACCAGGCGGCAGGCCGCGTACACCGCGTCGTCCGAGGCCCTCGTCGCAGGTGAGGAGCGCTTCCGGGACCGGCCGATCGAGGTGAGCAGCGCCTGGTCGGCCTCCTCGCGGGCGGCCTCGCCCGCCTTCATGCCCGCCGCGGTCCGGTCCTCGTGCGCGCGCTCCAGCTGCTCGATCCAGCGGTCCAGCGCCGACAGCAGGCGGAACTGCTGATTGACCATCCCCTGCCACAGCCCCGCGTCGACGAGCAGGTCGCCCGCAGCCTCGGCGCTGAACGCGGCGCCGTACTGCACACTCCCGGGCGACATCGGCAGCCACAGGATGTCGTCGTCGCCCGCCGCCTCGTCGACGGTGGTCCGCCCGTCCAGCGGGGCCTCGAACAGCACACGCCGGCCGCGGCCCACACCGAGCGAGAAGGCGTGCTCCAGCAGGCTCAGCGTGGCGTCGCCGGTGTCGTAACTGCTGCTGTACTGCCCCTCGTACGTCCCCTGGCCGGCGTACTCCGGCCGGTACAGCTCACGCAGCGGGACCCGGCGCAGCACGCACTCCTGGAGCGGGCGGCCCACCAGAGTGTGCTGTGGGCCCTCGACCGGACCCAGCACGAGGGTTCCCGGTTCGAGACGGCCCAGGAAGTGCCAGTGCCCCTGCTCCACCGCGTCCACCGCGAACAGGTCGAGGGCGCCGTCCACGACGAGCCACAGCACCTGCGGGCCCTCCAGCGACAGACTCCCCAGCCCGGCGCAGTCGACCCGCTCACCGAGAGCTCCCAGTGCGTCGATGACCGGGTCGGGCCCGGTTGCCTCCCTGCCCGCGAGCGGATGTACGGATGCCACGTCAGTGCTCCCTGACCAGCTCGGCGTAGGGGCCCCCACCGGCCACCAGGTTCTCGTGCCGGCCGCGCTCCACGACGGTCCCGTGGTCCAGGACCACGATCTCGTCGCTGTCGCGCACGGTGCTCAGCCGGTGGGCGATCACGACACAGGCACAGCCGCGCCGCCGCAGGTTGTCGATGATGATCCGCTCCGTCTCCGCGTCCAGCGCGCTGGTGACCTCGTCCAGGACCAGGATGCTGGGGCGGCGCACGAGCGCCCGGGCGATCTCCAGACGCTGACGCTGCCCGCCGGAGAAGTTCCGGCCGTCCTGCTCCACCCGGCTGTGGATGCCGCGGGGGCGGCGGGCGACGACGTCGTACAGGGCGGCGTCCCGCAGAGCTTCGGCCACGGCCTCGTCCGGGACGGAGGGATCCCACAGCGCAACGTTGTCCCGGACCGTCCCCTTGAAGAGGAAGACGTCCTGGTCGACGAAGGACACGGAGGCGGCCAGCGCGCCCCGGGGTATGTCCTCCAGACGCCGCCCGTCGATGCGGATCGTGCCCTCCCACGGGCGGTAGAGACCCGAGATGAGCCGCGAGACCGTCGACTTGCCGCTGCCCGAACCGCCGACGAGCGCCACCTGCTGCCCGGGCCCCACGGACAGCGAGAAACCGGTGAGCAGCGGCTTGTCGAGCGGGCTGTAGCCGAAGGTGATGTCCTCCAGCGTCACATGGCCCTTGAGACGGCGGGTGCTCGCGGCCGGCTCGCGCCGCGAGTACAGCGGGTCGACCGGGAAGTTCTCCACGTCCTTGAGCCGGGCCACGTCGGCCGCGAAGTCCTGGACCCGCCCCGCCACCCCGTTGAGCCGGGTGACCGGCGCGGTGAAGCGGGTCACCAGTGCCTGGAAGGCGACGAGCAGACCGATCGAGATGTGCCCCTCGACGGCCCGCAGTCCGCCGATCCACAGGATCAGCGCGCTGTTGAGCGTCGCGAGAGCGGGGGCGACGATGCCCAGCCAGGCGCTCGGCACCCCGAGGCGCTGCTGCTCCTCCAGCGTCGTGGCGTGCTGCCCGGCCCACCGGCGGAAGTACCCGTCCTCGCCTCCCGTGGCCTTCATCGTCTCGATCAGCTGGAGCCCGGTGTACGAGGTGTTCGTGAGCCGGGCGCTGTCGGCCCGCAGCTTCTGCGTGCCTACGGCCCGCAGCCGTACGACGATGCGCATGGCGACCACGTTGAGCAACGCGATCCCCACGCCGATCACGGTCAGTTGGGGGTCGTAGGTCCAGAGCAGGAACGCGTAGAGGAGGACGACGATGCCGTCCACACCCGCCGCGGTGAGATCTCGGGCGAGCGTCTCGGCCACGGCGTCGTTCGACTGGAGGCGCTGGACCAGATCGGCGGGGCTGCGCTGCGAGAAGAAGGTGACAGGCAACCGGAGCAGATGACGGAAGAAGCGCGCGCTGCCGAGCGTGGACGCGATGATGCGCCCACGCAGCAGATTCGCCTGTTGCAGCCATGTCAGTACGACGGTGAGGGCGACCATGGTGCCCATCGCGGCGAACAGCACGCCGAGCAGCGAGGTCTGTTCACCAATCATGAACATGTCGATATAGGTACGGCTCAGGGCCGGCAGCGTCGCCCCGACCGCCACCAGCAGCAGGCTGGCGAGCAGGGCGACCAGCATCGTGCCCGTCGTGCCGCGCAGCCGGGCGGGAAGCGCGGCCATGACACCGGGCCTCCGCCCGCCGCGCTCGAAGTCCTCGCCGGGTTCGAGGATGAGGACGACGCCGGTGAAGCTGGTGTCGAAATCCTCGGCGGGCACGAACCGGCGTCCCTTGTCGGGGTCGTTGATGTGCACGCCCCGCCGTCCCAGCCGGCGTCCCACACCGTCGTAGACGACGTAGTGGTTGAACTCCCAGAACAGGATCGCGGGTGCCCGGACCTCCGCGAGGGCCGCGGGCTCCATCTGCATGCCCTTGGCCCGGAGACCGTAACTTCGGGCGGCCTTGAGTACGTTGCTGGCGCGCGAGCCGTCGCGCGAGACGCCGCAGGCGATCCGCAGTTCCTCCAGCGGCACATGCCGGCCGTAGTGGCCGAGCACCATCGCCAGCGAGGCGGCACCGCACTCCAGGGCCTCCATCTGGAGCACGGTGGGAGTGTGCACGGTCTTGGTCCGCCCGGGCTTCGGTGCCGGACGCGACCGCCGCCTGCCGCCCGGGGCCCCCTCCGGGCGGTGCCTGCCGCGGCCGGGTGGCGGCAGCTGCTGGGCGGTGGGGGACGGGTGCGGTGCGGTCACGGGAGCAGCCAATCGATCGGGTGCCGGTCGGCGAGACGGACGGAGCCGGTTGCCAGGGTCATGGAGCCGATCGCGTACGGGGGGCCATCGGCCGAGGACCACCGGTAGCCGGACTTCGTGGAGTCCGAGTGCTCGATCTTCACCAGGACCGCCAACGGCCTGCCGTGCCGGGAGAACTGCTCGCCGAGCTGGGCGTCGCCGAGGAAGCGGGTGATCTGCTGCTGTGTCTGCGCGGCCCTGCCGACCGCAGCCACCTTGCCGCGCAGCACCCCGTACTGCTGGGCGGGGACGGACTGGACGGTGAGGTCGACGGATGCGCCCACCGGGACCGACGCGGCACTGTTGCCCGACACGTAGAGCAGGACGACCAGCGGGTCGTCGGCGCCGTCGATCCGTTCGAGGCTCGCCACGTCCGCGCCGGTGGTGATCACGGCGCCGATCGTGGCCGTCACCGAGGTGAGCCGGCCCGCGTCGATCGTGCGGACGACGCGTTCACCCTGCTCCGTACGGACCTTGAGCAGGGGGGAGTTCCGGGGCAGCGTCTCGCCCTCGGCGGCGAGAACCTCGGTGATCTGGCCGGCGACCGGGCTCTGCAGGATGTAGCTGCCGCGGGAATGCGTGAGGATGCCGGGGGCGTCGAGGGTGCCGGCGACGGAGCCCGTCACGGCCCAGAAGCAGACGGCGGCCATCACGGCGACGGTGACGCAGAGGACGAGCAGGCCCTGCGGGCGGGCGAAGCGCACCGGTAGATCGAGTTGTTCGGGCGACTGCAGCTTGGAAAGGGCCTGTTGGCGGAACTGCACGGAACTCTTCCCTCACCTGTCAGCGGTCGGCGCCGAGCCCCGGAACCGACGGGTTCCGGGGCTCGGCGGGGTGCTGCCGTGTCTCAGAGACCGGCGGTCAGGCCGGTGGCCAGGCCGGTGACCGCGCCCGTGTTCACGCCGGTGGCGCCCTCGACGAGACCGGTGACCGAGCCGACGAGGCCGGCGACCGGGACGATGCCCTCGACGGTGCCCGTGACGTTGCCGACGAGACCGCCGACGAGGCCGCCCGAGACGTTGTCGAGGTCGCTGTCGGAGATCTCGGCGGTCTCGACCTGGGGGGTGTAGTTCATGATGAGCGCCCTTCGTATGGGAATTGCCTATTACGGGAGCTCGTCGTGCGGCCCCCGTATGGCCCAGGATCAAAGCACGCTCGTGCCTCGTACAGCCAATCGAACTTCGACGGATCCGTGGTTATCGCTCCGCTGGAATCGAATCACGTGCAGAGGCGTCCATTGCATGGGAGCAAATTCTTCATGAGCTTCACCGGATGAATTCGATGTCCTCGCAACTTTGCGCCTCAAGTGGGGTAGTACCGTCCTCATCGTCCCCTGAACCCGCCCCGACCTGGTGTCCTTTGACTGGAACGGTGACCCGCCTGCGCACGCCGTGTGCAGGTTTCTCCGGTCCGACTGTCCCCGCAATTCTGGGCGGCCGACGAGGTGTGCTGCCGGGGGGCGCGCAAGCCTTCCGTATTGCACCGGTGTGAAAATGAGCTGGTCTCGCTGGTCCATTGCGTCATCTGCGAATGGATGGCGCGTTTATGGAGAGTTTTCCGGGCCCATGTGTTTCACCCCGTCACTTTGCCTCCAGATATGTGGAGAAGGTGCGCGCGGACCGCCGGAGCTCGTGTATCGCGCCGGGCCCGGGGCAACTGGGCCCGGCTTGGCGGCCTCGCGGTCAGCAGGTCGGGACGCCCGGGAGCCAGCTGTCGGCGACGTCGATGAAGTGTTGGAGACGTAGCCGCCGTAGTCCGGCAGGTAGGACCAGGCGTCGTTGCTGTGGCCGTCGGCCTGGACGCGTTGGCCGTGCACCTGGCACTGCACGCGCACCGTCGCGGGATCCGGGAGCTGTGCGACCCGGGTGGACGTGCTGGTCGGCCGCTGACGGGCCTTGACGTCGGTGCCCCGGGTCGGGAGGGACTTGGTCGCTGCGCCGGTGCCGGTCCACAGGTATGTGACGGTGACGTACCCGTTGTTGTTCAGGCCGACGTTGTAGAACGTGCCGTCGGCGAGGTCCATGCCGGCCGGGTTGAGCGCCCGGCGACCGAATTCGTCCAGCCCGCCGTTGTAGCCGTCCTGGTAGGCGGCCTGCGACTCCGGCTTGCCCTGCGGCAGGTCCTTGAAGGTCTCGCGGACGGAGGACGGATTCCAGTGGTCGTCGTGGGTGTTCCACGGGCCGACGTCCCACACCGGGGCGGTTTCGCAGCGCGCTGGACCGCACACGCGGACCGAGTACTGGGCGCTGCCCTTCGGGGAGAGGCCCCGGCGGGACGGAAGTGCCACGAAGTGATCATTGGCCACGATCACGTGCCCGTTCGCGGTGGTTCCGCCGACCAGGCCCTCGCGGGTGGCGTAGACGGTGGCCGTGTAGTCCGCAGCGGCCGCGTCCGGCTGCGGTGCCACGTCGTCGAGTTCGGCACTCAGGCGCAGGTCGTGCACGACCGGTGCGGGGCCGTTCGGCGCAGATATCAGGGTGATCCGGGTCTGCACCCTGGTGACGGCCCGGGGGAGCAGCGCCGGCGCGTCGGCGCTCGCTTCACGCCATTCGGTCCAGGCGCCCAGCCCGTCCTGCCCGCGCACGTCGACGGCGACCTCGGATCCGGCCGGAACGGTGGCGTCGAGTTCCGGGGTGATCATGTCGACCGCACGGTCGAGTACGCGATCGGGCACCAGCACCGTGCCCTGTCCCCGGGCGGAGCGGGCGGATGCGGGCCGCAGGGTGCGGTCGCGGAGGCGCAGCGTGCCGTCGACGCGGCTGACGTTGATCTCGTCGCCGGTGGGCGAGGACAGGTCCACCCGCCAGTCGACGCTGCCGAGCGGGGCGTCGCCATGGGGAGCGGCGCCGTGGGCGGCGGCCGGCCCCGAGGCCAGGGACAGAGCGGCGAGGGCCAGCAGGGACACGGCGACGGCCGGACCACGGCGGACGTGGACGGCGGCGGCATGGGGTCTGTCGTTGCGGCACACGGTGCGTCTCCTTCTCGGTGGGGGTGGGTGGGGCGTTACGAGCAGTGGGGTACGCCCGGGAGGGTGTTGCCCGAAGTACTGGTCGAAGCCGTCGGCGGCGCAGCGGGTGGACCGGAGCAGGGCCTCCAGGGCGAGGCTCCGTACCGGCGTCGGCGCCTCGTTTCGGAGACAGCGGCGGACCCGGACGGCGTCAGCGGCGGTGGTTGTCGTGTAGCCCCGGTAGCCGGGGTAGGCGGTCGGCGCCGGTGTGGTGCCCGTAACTGACAGGCGGGGAGCCATGCGGGTGATCACGGCAGTGCCGCCGCCCGTGGACCAGTAGTGGTTCGCCGCCGCGGCGTCGTCGCTGCTGCGCAGCATCGCGTCGAGGCGGTCCCGGTCGGCCTGTGCCAGGTCGTAGGCCGGGCCCCGGGCCCCGGTTCCATAAGCAGTCCAGCGCCGGCGGCAGCTTGACCACCGAGGCGGAGGGGGAAGACGCGGTCCGCCTGTTGCCGCTCGGTGAAGCGGCCGGTGAGCCTGTCGTACACGGCGACTCCCGCCGTGATGTCTGCCGGGACGCCCACGACGGTGCTGGTCTCCGTTCTGTCCGCCACCTGCCCGGTACCGGCGTCCGGCCCCATGGGCCCGACGGGTGACGTGCGTTGCCGGCGGCGGTCGAGAAGGGCGGGGATGTGGGGGTGCGGCCACCGAGGGTCCGGTGAACGCGGCGATCAGCAGTCCGACGGCCGCGAGGGCGGAGACGGGCCGCGGCAGACGGCGAGCGGCGGGCGGGACGGAGCGGGGGCATGGGGGCGGGGCTCCTTCGGGGCGCGGGCCCACCTGGGCGGCGGCCCGGTGACGCGGTGGCACGTGGCGCCAGAGTGCTGGGGGCCGGACCGTCGCGCAACTCATTCGTTCCTGGTCGAGGAAGCCCGTCGCACGCTTGTCAGCTGCCCGGACACCTCTACGTTCCGGACGCCTCACTGCGCCTCGGCCCGGCGTTCCGACCGGTCCGCCTTTCTCATCCAGGAGCAATCGTGATGCTTGTCGGGCGTCTCCCGGCCCTGGTCGCCGGAGCCGTTCTGGCGCTCACCGCACTGTCGGTCGCCCCGGCGAAGCCGGTGTGTCGGCCGCGCCCGTCTTCAAGGCGCCCCGCGCCTGCGGCCAGCGGTGGACGTACAGCCACCACTCGGCCGAGGTGCGCCGGGCGCTGGACTTCGTACGTTCCGACGGCGGCGTGACGGCCGGCACCCCGGTGCGCGCCTCCGCGGCCGGTACGGCCACCCGCTACTCGCAGCCGAGCGGTGCCGACAACCACATGGCCATCGACCACGGCGGCGGCTGGACGACGCTCTACTTCCACCTCTCGGCGTACTCGGTGGCGAGCGGCGCGTCGGTTGCCCAGGGACCGCAGATCGGCGTCACCGGCAGTACGGGCAACTCCTCCGAGGCGTGAATCCACTATGCGCAGTTGCACAACGGCGCGGGCCAGAACCTCGTCATCAACGGCGGCGGCTAATTCCTCTTGATCCCGTGCTGTGCCGCCCAGTCGTTCGCGACGTCATCGGGGTCCTTCTTGTCCTTGTCCACCAGGCGGTTGAGCTCGGTGAGGTCCTCGGTCGTCAGCATGCCGCCGAGGCGGGCGAGCGCCTTGCGGACCGTCGAGTCGGCCTTGCGGTCGGCGATGAGGGGGACGATGTGCTGGCCGGGGATCAGATTCCTGGGGTCGGTGAGGACGATCCATTGCTCGGCGACGATGTCGGTGTCGGTGGTGAAGAGGTTCGCGACGTCGACGTCGCCCTTTTTCAAGGCGCCCTTGACGAGTGGTCCCGAGGAGTCGAGCGACTTGAACTCCTTGAACTCCACTCCGTACACGTCCTTGAGGCCCACCGAGCCCACTGTGCGCTTCTTGACCTCGGGCGCCGCGCCGATGACGAGCTTGCCGTTGTGCTTGGCGAGGTCGGCGAGGGAGGTGAGGCCGTACTTGCCGGCGGTCTCCCGGGTGACGACGAAGGCGTCGGAGTCCTCGGCCTTGCCGTAGGGGAGGATCTGCAGGCCGGCCGGCAGGACCATGGCGAGGGCGTTCTGCATCTCGCCCTCCTCGGTGGCCGTGGCCTCGGCGTCGAGGTAGTGCAGCAAAGCGCCCTGGTATTCGGGCAGGAGGTCGATGTCGCCGCCTTTGAGGGCGGGGATGAGGATCTCGCGCGTGCCGAGGTTGGGGCGGACCGTGGTCTTCACCCCAGCCGCCTCGAGCGCGGCTGCATAGAGGTGTCCCAGGACCTGGTTCTCGGTGAAGTTGGCGGTGCCGATGGTGACGCCGCCCTTGCTCGAGCCTCCGCCTCCGCCACCGGATCCCTGTCCGTCGAGCGAGGTGATGCCACCGCTGCAGGAGGCGAGAGCGGGGACGGAGGCGGCGGCGAAGAGCCCGCCGAGGAGATTCCTGCGGTTCATTGTGCTTGCTCCTAGGCCGACTTGGCGGGGCGGTGGCGGAAAAGGGTGCGCTGGAGTGCGGAGAGCGCGAGATCGAGTACGACGGCGACTACCGCCACGAGCACGGCGCCGCCGAGCACCTGAACGAGGTCGCGCTGGGCGAGCCCGTCGAAGACGTACCGGCCGAGCCCGCCGAAGGAGACGTACGCGGCGATGGTGGCCGTAGCAACGACCTGGATGAGCGCAAGCCTGAGCCCGGTCATGATCAGGGGGAGCGCGAGGGGCAGTTCGACCTGGAAGAGGACCTGGTGCCAGCGCATCCCCTGGCCGCGCGCCGCGTCCCGCACATCGGGGTCGACGGCGGTCATCCCGGCGTACGTGTTGGTGACGATGGAGGGAACGGCAAGCGCCACGAGGGCGATGTAGACGGGCCACATCGACAGACCGCTGGCGAGGAAGACCAGTACGACGAGTCCGACCGTGGGCAGTGCGCGTCCGAAACTGGAGAGGTTGATGGCGAGGAAGGCGCCGCGCCCGGTGTGCCCGATGAGCAGTCCGACCGGCAGCGCGATGGCGGTGGCGACGAGGGTGGCGAGCAGCGAGTACTGGAGGTGCTCGGCGAGGCGGTGGCCGATGCCGTCGGGGCCGGCCCACTGTTCGCCGCTGACCAGCCAGGCGCCGAGGCCCTTGAAGAGTTCGTACATCAGGTCAGGCCCTCTGCTTCTGCCGGCGGGTCCAGGGAGTCAGGACGTACTGGAGCGTGACGAGCAGTGCATCCGCGACGAGCGCGAGGAGCAGGGTCAGGACGACGCCGACGATGACGGGGGTGGGGAAGTTGCGCTGGAACCCGTCGGTGAAGAGCTGTCCGAGTCCGCCGTCGCCGATGTAGGTGGCCACGGAGACGAGGGAGATGGCCATCACCGTGGCGATGCGCACGCCCGCCATGATCACGGGGAGGGCGAGGGGCAGTTCGACGGTGAGCAGGGTGCGCAGCGGCCGGGTGCCCATGGCCTTCGCGGCCTCCTTGGTCTTGGCGGGGACAGAGTCCAGACCTTCGACGGTGTTCCGCAGGAGCACGACGAGTGTGTAGATCGTCAGGCCGATGACGGTGGTGGTGCGAGTGAGCCCGCTGACCGGCAGGAGGAGCACGAAGACGGCAATGGAGGGGATGGTGAACAGGACGTTCGAGAGACCGAGGAGGAGCCCGCGCAGTGTGCGTACACGGTGTGCGACCACGGCCAGGGGGAGCGAGACGATCAGGCCGAGGAGTACGGCGGTGAGGGCGGCCTGGAGGTGGGAGAGCGTCAGGGTGGCGAGATCACCGGTGTGGTCGGATATCCAAGACCAGTCGACGGTCATGCGGCCACCGTGCTTGCCTCGCTGTGCACGTGCCCCGCGTGTTCGTGGATGTCCTCGCGGGACGTCACGCCCGTGAGGACGCCGTCCGCGTCGACCCGGGCGACCAGGCCGCTCGGCGCGGCGATCGACTCGTTGAGGGCCGAGAGGAGCGAGTCCGTGTCCCGCAGGGGGCGGACCGGGGTCTTCGTGTCCGTCTCGCTGTCGTGCCAGGCCAGCGGCTTGCGGGCGGCGTCGAGGGCCAGCTGCCAGCGGGCGCCTTCGGAGGCGGGCGCCTGAGGGACCTCCGCGAGCGTCGTCAGGGACAGCAGCTTCAGGCTGCGCTCCGCACCCAGGAAGTCCGCGACGAACGCGTCCGAGGGACGGGCCAGGAGTTCGGCGGGTGCGGCACACTGGACGAGGTGGCCGCCGGTACGGAAGACGGCTATACGGTCGCCGAGCCGTACGGCCTCGTCGATGTCATGCGTGACGAAGACAATGGTCTTGTTCAACTCCCTCTGGAGGCGGAGCAGTTCGTCCTGGAGCTGGGTGCGGACCACGGGGTCGACGGCGCCGAACGGCTCGTCCATCAGGAGTACCGGCGGGTCCGCGGCGAGCGCGCGGGCCACGCCGACGCGCTGCTGCTGGCCGCCGGAGAGCTGGTGCGGGTAGCGCTTGCCGGCGTCGGCGGAGAGGCCGACCGTCTCCAGGAGTTCCGCCGCCCGCGCCCGCGCCTTCTTGCGGCCCCAGCCGAGCAGGAGCGGCACGGTCGCGATGTTGTCCAGGACTGTGCGGTGCGGGAAGAGCCCGGACTGCTGGATGACGTAGCCGATGGAGCGGCGCAGTTCGGCGGCGTCCTGCTCCAGGACGTCCTTGCCGTTGACCCTGATCGTCCCGGAGGTCGGATCGACCATCCGGTTGATCATGCGGAGTGTCGTCGTTTTGCCGCAACCGGAGGATCCGACGAGGACGGTCACGCCCCCCTCCGGCATCTCGAGGGTGAGGTCGTGCACCGCGGTTGTGCCGTTCGGGAAGCGCTTGTGGACCTTGTCGAATTGGATCATGAGGAGTCCCTTGCCCGGCTGCATATCATCATGCAGAGTTCTCGGTGACTGAATAGATTGTCAATGGGTCGTCGCCACTCAGACGTGAATCCGTGGCGGAAAATGGCCGCAGGGGCAGATCGAGCGCCCGATCAAGGAGGAATCACCACTGATGTCGTCTCATGTCGTGGACGGGGTTGTCGGTGACAGCAGCGCGATCGTCGTCCTGGACGGCCGCGGACTGATGGTCGCAGATGTCGTACGCCTGGCCGAATCCGCCGCAATGCCCGTTCCGACGACCGACGGGATGAAGCGCGTGGAGGCCTCGTGGAACGCGGCGCGGCACATCGCCTCGTGGGGTCGCGTCTATGGTCGCTCCACCGGCGTGGGTGCGAACCGGAATGAGTCCGTGCCGACGGAGGCGGCCGCCGACCACGGCCTGCGGCTGCTGCGCAGCCATGCCGGAGCGATCGGCGAGGAGCTGCCCGCGCGGCAGGTCCGCGCCATGCTCGCGGTCCGCGCCAACCAGCTGCTCGCGGGTGGCGCCGGCCTGCGCCCGACCGTCGTCACGGCGCTCTGCGAGGCCCTGGAGACGGGCGTCCATCCGAAGGTCAACGAATTCGGGTCGGTCGGCACCGGCGACATCGCCGCGCTCGCGCAGATGGGCCTTGCGCTTGCGGGCGAACACCCCTGGCAGGGAGTGGGGGCGGCACCCGACCCGCAGCCTCTCGACAACAACGATGCGCTCGCCCTGATCAGCAGCAACGCCCTCACTCTCGGCCAGTCCGCGCTCGCCGTGCACGAGCTGCGTGGCCTGATCGCGGCCACGCAGGTGGTGGCGGCGCTGTCCCTGATGGCGATCGACGGTTCGTACGAGGCTTACGCACTGCCCGTGCACGAGGCGCGGCGGCACGCCGGTTCGTACGCGGTCGCCGAACGGATGCGGGAGCTGCTCGGCGCCCCCGACCGCCCCACGCCCCCGCTCGGCCGGATCCAGGACCCGTACGGCCTCCGCTGCGTCCCGCAGATCCACGGGCCCGCGCACGACGCGGCGGACGCGCTGGAGGGCGTCCTCGCGGTCGAGATCAATGCGGCAGCCGAGAACCCGCTGATCTCGGCGGCCGACATGGCCGCCTACCATCACGGTGGCTTCTATCTGGCTCAACTCGCCCTGTCCCTTGATCACTTCAGGCTGGCGGTGACGCAGGTGGCGCGCCTGTCGACCTCGCGCCTCTCGACGCTGAACGAACCGGGATTCACCCGCCTGCGGCCGTTCCTCGCGGACGGTGAACCGGCGTCGTCGGGCGTGATGATCCTCGAATACGCGGCCGGCGCGGCGCTCGGCGACCTGCGGGCTTTCTCGGCGCCCGCGTCACTCGGCCACGCGGTGCTGTCGCGGGGCGTCGAGGAGCAGGCCAGCTTCGCCTCGCTGGCGGCGCGCCAGACGCTGCGGGCGTGCGAGGCGTACCGGCTCGTCGTTGGCTGTGAACTCGTCGCGGCAATAAGGGCGTTGCGGCTGCGCGACATGCGGCTCGACCCGGAGCTGCCTGTCGGCCGCGCCTTCGAGCTGGCGGACTCGGTGCTCGACGCGGGGCTGGCCGACCGGCCGTTGACGGATGATGTGACGGTTGCGGCCGGGCTGCTCGACCGGTTCGCCGAGCTGTGGCTGGACCTCGGGTCCGGGAGCGGAGCGGCGTTCGACGGTGCGGGTGGGGTACGGAGAACGCTCTGAGCAACGAGGGTTTTCCGCGCGGGCGCCTAAGCCGCCCGCCCGCCGCCCGCCCGCCGTGCCCGGTGCGGGAACGGTGCTCGTGATCATGTGGTTGTCGAGACCGATGAGAGCCGAGCGAGACCGTGCCCGCCCGGACACCATCGCCCATCCCGGCCGCGGCTCTTCCGGGAGAGCGGAGCCTTTCCCGGCCTTCAGAGCATCACCACTCCCGCCACAGCCGTTGCCACGAGCACGACGATCGCCAGGACGTTGAACGTCACGTCCCGGTCCTCGGAGCGGTGTTCGGCCGCGCGGTCCAGCGTGAACTCGGCCGGGTCGGCGGACGTGTAGTGGACCGTGACGTCACGGCCGTACGCACCGGCGGGGGCCGAGAGGTTCGACGTGCAGTGGGCCGTGACGGCCGTGCCCTCGCGGGTGGTGAACGACACGACCGGGGTGATGGTGGTCGAGGTGTCGCCGTCGTCGTCGACACTCACATCCTTCAGGACCGCGACGACCTGCCCCTGCGCGGTGTCCATCGCGGCCAGTCGCTCGATGCGGCGGTTCCTGGCGCGTACTGTCCCAGGGAGATGAACGGCGCCGGAGACCGCCCACGGACCGCTGATGCCGATCAGCGCCCACGGCCACCCCCAGTCGACCGCGGCGAGGACCACCAGCCCCACATAGACCAGGAAGACCGCGAAACTCGGCCGGCCCAGCCCACGGCCGGGCGCCTCCGGAGTGTTGGAGAACCGGTAGGCGTGCGGTCTGCCCCGCAGGTGGCTGACCCCGATCTCCCGGCCCTCCCACGCAGCGGTGATCATCTCGCCCCGCTCGCCGTCGTTGGTCACGGTGACCTCCTGGCCCGAGGCCGGGTCGCGGTAGGAGACGACCACCCATATCCCGCCCTTCCGGGATCCGCCGTGCCGGGGCTCCCGCACCTCCCTGATTCGCCCCGTGACCCGGACCGTCCGCTGCGCCTTGGTCACTCCGGCCAGCGACATGCCGTATCCGACCAGCGCAGCCACACCCCACACCGCACACCACAGCACCAGGAACTCGTCCCACCCCATGCGCCCCTCCTCCTGCCGATCCGGTCAACTGCCGCTGCGCCGCAACACTTTGCCCTGGCCGTCCGTCTCCAGCACTCCCGTGTCCCCGCCGCCGGTGGCCACGACTCTGAGCGTGAGCGAGCCGCTGACGCCGTCGGCGGTGAGCTGCCAGCTCTGCGGGGGCTCGACGCCGAGGGTGGTCGTGGCCTCCTCGACCAGGCCCGGGACGCGTTCGTAGGGCAGGGACCTCGGATCGAACCCGGCGGTCTTCACGCCGGTGGGTGAGAAGACGACCGTCAGCATGTGGTCCTGCACGACGACGGTGAGCGCCTGACGCTTGTCCGCGCCGCGCGTCAACGACTCGACAGCCTTGCGCAGTTCGCCCTGGTCGAGCATCGACTGGCCGGCACCGAGGGTGACGGTGCCCGTCGCCGACGTCACGGTGGTTGTGGACGACCAGGAGGAGACGGACGGCCTGGAGGTGCCGCTCCCGCCCTCATGAGAGTCGAACAGGTCGGCACGGAACAGCAGGAGCACGGCAGCCGCGCCGAGCAGCAGCCCGAAGAGATTGAGGAGACCGCCTGCGCAGCCCTCCGGGGGAGGATCGCTCTTCATGGCCGGACCGGGCACCGAGTCCACCCGGGCGGCGGCCACCCGCTCCTCCCACTCCGGCGTCGGCCGCTTCACGATCCGCGTCTTCCACGGCCGGTCCGGCGGATACTCCACCACGACGACTCCGCGCGGCCGGTAATCGGGCAACTCGACGAGGTTGACGTCCTGTGTTATTTCGACACGGAACGCGGGTGCGTCGTCCGGCGTGACCGAGAGCTCGAACCGCACCGGCACATCGCTGGTCTCACCCCCGAGAGCCTCCAGACTCTCGATCACCGCCGGCGCCATGCGCGGCACGACGGCTGCCTCCCGCGCACGGCGCGGCAGCATGGCGAGGAAGAAGACGAGCCCGTAGACCGCGGGCAGGATCAGCCCTGTGACGATCAGCGCCGCCCTCCCGACGACACAACCACCGATGAAGGCGGTCAACGACGCCCCGGTCACCCCGCCCGTCAGAAACCCCAGAGCGAGGCCGACCGGCTTGCTGTGCCTGGGCGGCGCGCCCGCGGTGATCGTCATATGGCCGATTGTGCACGGCGTGGGTAGCGGCCGACAGACCTGTGGATGGGCCCGGTGTCCTGTGCGGCATCCGCCGGTGCCTACGCACCAACGGCGTCCGCCGGGGTGGGCCGGACGGACGCCGTTCGTGGGTGGCTCACGCGACCCCTCCACGGCGGCCGCCGGATACGCACCCATACGGCGCCCGTCGCCGTCGGCGGAGCAACTGGATGGGCACGAGGCCGTTCAGCGCGGTGGGGCCTCGCTCGTGAAGTGGTCCTGCACCGTACTCAGTCGGCTTTCACCTTTACCCAGTCCAGGGTGCGGTCCACGGCTCGCTTCCAGCCCTCGTATCCTTCCTGGCGCCGCTCCTCGCTCCACTGCGGTTCCCACCGCTTGGACTCCTGCCAGTGGGAGCGCAGTTCGTCGGTGTCGCGCCAGAAGCCGGTGGCGAGTCCGGCCGCGTAGGCCGCGCCGAGCGCTGTGGTCTCGGCGACGACCGGACGGCTGACCGGTACGCCCAGCACGTCCGCCTGGATCTGCATGCACAGGTCGTTGGCGGTCACGCCGCCGTCCACTTTGAGTACGTCCAGGTGCACGCCCGAGTCCTGCTCCATCGCGTCCACCACGTCGCGGCTCTGGTAGCAGATGGCCTCCAGAGTGGCGCGCGCGATGTGCGCGTTGGTGTTGTAGCGGGCCAGCCCCACCATCGCTCCGCGGGCGTCCGAGCGCCAGTACGGCGCGAACAGCCCGGAGAACGCGGGCACGAAGTACATTCCGCCGTTGTCGTCCACCGAGCGGGCCAGTTGCTCGCTCTCCGGGGCGCTGCCGATGATCTTCAGCTGATCGCGCAGCCACTGTACGGCCGCGCCAGTGACGGCAATGGAGCCCTCCAGCGCGTAGACCGCCGGGCTGTCGCCGAACTGGTAGGCCACGGTGGTCAGCAGCCCGTGTTGTGAACGCACCAGTTCCGTACCGGTGTTGAGGACGAGGAAGTTGCCGGTGCCGTACGTGTTCTTGGCCTCGCCGGGTGCGAAGCAGACTTGGCCGACCGTAGCTGCCTGTTGGTCGCCGAGGACGCCCGCGATCGGGATGGCGGCGTTCAGCGGCCGGGAGGTGCGGGCGGTGCCGTACGCCTCCGCGTGGGAGGAGGGGTGAATGCTGGGCAGCATCGCGCGCGGGATGCGGAAGATGTCCAGCAGTTCGTCGTCCCAGTCCAGTGTCTCCAGGTTCATCAGCATGGTTCGGCTGGCGTTGGTGACGTCGGTGGCGTGTACGCCACCGCGCGGGCCGCCGGTGAGGTTCCACAGCACCCATGCGTCTGTGTTGCCGAACAGCGCGTTGCCCGCCTCGGCGGCCTCGCGGAGCCCGTCCACGTTCTCCAACAGCCATTTGATCTTGCCGCCGGAGAAGTACGTGGCAGGTGGCAGTCCCGCTTTGCGCCGGATGGTGTCCCCGTGGCCGTCTCGTTCCAGGGTTGCGGCGATGGTGTCCGTGCGGGTGTCCTGCCAGACGATGGCGTTGTAGTACGGGCGCCCGGTGCGCGGGTCCCAGACGACGGTGGTCTCCCGCTGGTTGGTGATGCCGATCGCCTTGAGGTCCGAAGCGTTCAGGCCGCCTGCCCGGATGGCGTTCTGGATCACCGTGTTGGTGCGTTCCCAGATTTCCACGGGGTCGTGCTCGACCCACCCCGACCGGGGCAGGATCTGGTTGTGTTCGAGCTGGTGCCGGGACACTTCGTTGCCGGCGTGATCGAAAATCATGAAGCGCGTGCTGGTGGTTCCCTGATCCACGGCGCCGACGAACTCGGGCATTGCTGCCGTCCCTTCTGCTGATCGTATGCGTTCGAGAACGGGCCGGCTTCCCGGGGACAGCGGCGGACCGGAGACCGCCGCCGTGCTACGTGCCGGGTCGCGGGATGCCCGCGTCGCCCTCACCACGGTCCCCGCGGGTGCCGGGCTCCGCCTGCGGAAGGCAGCCATTCGGGGCCGGAGGGGCGGCCGGGGACGCCGGCATCCCCTCCGGCCCGGGCCTCAGCGTCGGGACGTCGGCTCGTCCGCTACGTGGCCCTCCTGCTCCGGGCCGCTGCGCGCCTTG
The DNA here is from genome assembly GCF_044458665.1 of Streptomyces sp. NPDC050422. NCBI lineage: Bacteria > Bacillati > Actinomycetota > Actinomycetes > Kitasatosporales > Streptomycetaceae > Streptomyces > Streptomyces sp. NPDC050422. Next base: position 162,160 of record NZ_JBITIE010000011.1, on the reverse strand, counting down.
ACCAAGGGGGCGATGGCCAGGTCGTAGACCGTGGTGCCGACGACTCCGCCGATGAGCGGGCCGACAATGGGGATCCACCAGTAGCCGCTGAACCACTGGAAGGTCCCGGGCAGTGCGATCTTTCCCCAGCCCTCGAAGAACGTGAACAAGCGTGGCCCGAAGTCACGGGCGGGGTTGATCGCGTACCCGGCACTCGTGCCGAAGGTCAGTCCGATCGCCACGACGATAAGACCGATGATGAAGGGCGCGAGATTTGACAGGGGGGCGGTGTTCCGGGTGTCGGTGACCGCGCAGATCAACAGGAGCAGAACACCCGTGCCGATGATCTGGTCGAGCAGCGGACCCCACCACGAGTCCCCGAAGTATTCGGCGGGGAAGGTGGCGAAAATGGAATAGGTGGAAAGCGACTTGTCCCGGGAGAGCCCCGCATGCTGATTGAATGAGTCGATGGCCCACCGGTAGGACGCGTACACGAGCGCGGCGGCTACGAAGGCCCCCACCAACTGAGCGAACCAGTAGGGGATGACCTTCCGCCAGGCCAGCGTGCGCCGGACGGCGAAGGCGAGCGTCACCGCTGGATTGAGGTGTGCACCGGTGACACCTCCGGCAACGTACACGCCGAAGGTGACTCCGAAGCCCCAGCCCCAAGCGATGATGAGCCAGTCGGCGGCCCCGAAGGCGACTGACTGGCGGCCCGATCCGGGCAGGCCGACGACAGCGACAGCCACCGATCCGATGCCCAGCAGGATGAGAACGAAGGTCCCGAGGAATTCGGCTAGCATTTCCCCGCCGATACCCTCGCGATACCCTCGTCGACGTGTCGCACGAACAACCTCAGCCATCATCTCTCCTTCGTTCGGTCGAAATACTTCGCCAGCTCGTGGCCTCTCGCTCGGAACCTAGGCAGCGTGCAGTGCGTGCAGGCCTTGCCGACGACGAGTCCCGGGAATTGCCCTCCGATGGAGTACCGGGGCCTGCCGCGTGAGCAACCGGGTCGCTGCCGCTGTGCCGGAAGCACGCAGGCAGCTGAAGCCAAAAGACCACCGCCCTGGAGACCTTTCTCGTCGCACCTCGCCGGCTCTTCCTGCGCGTCGCCACCGACGAGGGAATCACCGGCTGGGGCCGAACCGGAGGCCGCTGCGGCGCTGCTCGCCCGGGACCGCAGGGAAGTGGTCATCACCCGCGGCGGCGACGGAGCGACTGTCACCACCGCCGGCGGGACGGTCAGCGCCCCGGCCCGGCGTGTGCCCGTCAAGGACGTGATCGGTGCCGGTGACGCCTTCGTCGCGGGGTACCTCTCCGCCCTTCTCGACGGGCTTCGCGTCGAGGAGCGACTGCACCGCGTCATCACCACCGGTGCCTTCGCCGTCACCACACGGGGTGACTGGGAAGGGCCGCCGACCCGAGCCGACCTCGTACGGCTCGACAGCCCTACCGGTACGACGTTGCGCTGATTCACACAAGAATTCAGGGACGTACTGCTGGTACACCCATCGACGGTGACTGGCTGTCCGTGGTGAAGGGCGGTTACCTGGAGGATGTGGTGCTTTTCCCCGGCTGTCCATCGGCGGGGGGAGGAGGCCGCCCGGTCCTGGTGCGCGATGTTCGTGTCCCGGGGTCGGTCGCACGGGACCGCAGCAATGGTCCGACCTCCAGTACGTAAGGAAACCCCTCATGCGCGGCGCAGTGATTCACGCCCCCGGCGATGTCCGTTTCGAGACGCTGGACGACCCGAAGATCCTTCACCCGACCGACGCGATCATCCGGACGGCCGTCTCCTGTGTGTGTGGATCGGACCTCTGGCCCTACCGGGGGCTGGAGCCGGTCGGCGATCCGCATCCGATGGGGCACGAGTACGTCGGTTTTGTCGAGGAGGTCGGCAGCGGGGTCACCTCCGTCAAGCCGGGGCAGTTCGTCGTCGGCTCGTTCGCGACGTCGGACAACACCTGTGCGAACTGCCGTAACGGATTCCAGTCGAACTGCCTGCACCGTGAGTTCATGAGCACCTGCCAGGCCGACTACGTACGCATCCCCAACGCCCAGGGCACCCTGGTCGCCACCGACGGCATTCCCGCCGAGGACCTCTGGCCCGGCCTGCTCGCCGTCTCCGACGTGATGGGCACCGGCTGGTGGGCGGCCGACGCCGCCGAGGTCAGGCCCGGCTCGACCGTCGTCGTGGTCGGCGACGGGGCAGTCGGTCTCTCGGCCGTGATCGCGGCCGGGGAGATGGGCGCGGAACGCATCATCGCGATGAGCCGCCACGCCTCGCGTCAGGACCTGGCCCGCGAGTTCGGCGCCACTGACATCGTCACGGAGCGCGGCGACGAGGGCATCGCACGGATCAAGGACCTCACCGACGGCATCGGCGCCGACAGCGTGCTGGAGTGCGTGGGCACCGCCCAGGCGATGCGGCAGGCCCTGCACTCCGCGCGCCCCGGCGGCAACGTCGGCTTCGTCGGCGTTCCCCACGAGGTCGCGATCGACGGACAGGAACTGTTCTTCTCCCACGTCGGCCTGCGCGGCGGCCCCGCCCCCGTACGCCGCTACCTCCCCGACCTGATCGACCGCGTCCTGGCCGGCCGGATCAACCCGGGCAAGGTCTTCGACCTCACCCTGCCCCTCGACCAGGTCGCCGAGGGCTACAAGGCCATGGACGAACGCCGTGCCATCAAGGCCCTCCTCAAGCCCTGACCGCCACACGTTCCCCGTTCCGTCACGGCGCCGGAACGCCCGGTCCATCGAGGATGACCCAGCATGACCACGTACGTCCTAGTCGGTGCCGGTGCCGGCGCGGACTGGCCACCGCCCGCCGCTTCGGCACAGCCGGCCACAGCGTCGCCCTGATCGCCCGCAGCTCCGAACACCTCGAACCCGTGACGGACGAGCTCCGCCGGGACGGCGTCCAGGCCCGCGCGTTCCCCGCGTGCCCTGCACACCGAGCGCGACCGATTTCGCCACTACGCCGAGCCGATGCCCGAGTGACGGCACCGGTGTGGACATGACCGCGGCACCCCATCCGGGCGTACGGCTCCGGCTGCCCTGCCGGCGATCGCAGCGCCCGACACCGGTACACCGCCCCGCCGCATCAGCACAGCAAGGAGCCCCTTCCGTGGAACACGTCACGCAGACCCCGACCGCCAAAGCACCCGCCGAGCGCTTCACGGGCGACGTCTACCTCAACATGATCGAGACCCCCGTCGAACCGGCCCGGCTGGCGACCGCCCTGGTCCGCTTCACTCCCGGCGCCCGCACCAACTGGCACGCGCACGCCAACGGCCAGACCCTCTACATCACCGACGGCGTAGGCCTCGTCGGTACCCGCGAAGGCGACGTCGTACGGGTCAGCACCGGGCAGACCGTCAAGTGCCCGCCCGGAGAGGAGCACTGGCACGGAGGTACCGACACCACGTTCATGGCCCACATCGCCATGGTCGTTGGCGACGCCGACGGCGATGGCACCACGTGGCTGGAACCGGTGACCGACGAGCAGTATGCCGCGGCGCTCGCCACTGTCATTGACTGAGAGCGGGTACGACGGCCGACCGATGCGGGAGGGGCTGCGCCCCGGTACGGCGTGAACTGGCCTACCAAAGTACCCGCATGACGCCTGAGATGTGGGACGAGCCGGACCGGTGGCGTGCGGAGACAGTGAGGCGGAACATCCTCTCCGGCGCCGTCGCGCAGGGGATAGGCGCAGTATCCGCAGGGTGAGCTGCACATGGCCGCCGACGTCTCCCTCCCGCTCCACAGTTCGAAGGCGAAGGCCGCGGACCACGGCTGGAAGGGCGAAGACCTTCCCTGGGCTTCCTGCGCGAGCACCCACTCGGATCTGCCGAACGTGGACTGACGGCGCTTCGAGCGAACATCCGAGTCGATGCGCTGGAATCCGTGAAGAGAACCCGTCAGCTGGAGGCGGTGGTTCGAGCCGGGTGCCGGATCGCGTGACCACGCGCTGAGTCCGTGGATCCCGGTGGTGAAGGTGGTCTGAGCGGTGGGCGCTGAGAGCGTTTTAATGAATCGATTCATTGCTTAGGGAGAAGTTAGCTGTCCGCGTAGGGGTCGTCAAGAGCGCCCGCCGGATGGCAGGGCGTGTTATCGGATCGTGTCTTCTTCGGGGTGGTGGGTACCCGTGCGGCCCCGCCTTCGCAGTTCAGTAGGGCGTGACAACGTTTCCCCCAAGGGTGCTGGATGTTTCGCCGACTTGGGTGCGGAGCCCCCCTTGACGTGTTCGGCAGGGCGGGGCTAGCTTCCCGGCAACTCCACTGAAACATTTCATGCCAGCGTCCAGCTCGGCACAAGCACGGGAGAATGTCCATGACGCACCCCGAACCGGAGATGACTCCGGTACTCGCGCTGGAGGGGGTGAGCAAGTCCTTCGGCGCTGTCCGGGCGTTGCGTGGTGTGTCCCTGCGGCTGTATGCCGGAGAGGCCCATGCCCTTGCCGGCGAGAACGGCGCGGGCAAGTCGACCCTGATCAAGGCGCTCGCCGGCGTGCATCGCCCCGACGCGGGCACGGTTCTGCTGGACGGCGAGCCCGTCGAGTTCCACGGCCCGGCCGATGCCCGTGACGCCGGTGTCGCCGTGATCTATCAGGAGCCGACGCTCTTCCCGGACCTGTCCGTCGCGGAGAACATCTTCGTGGGCCGCCAGCCGAGGCGTTCCCTCGGCCGGGTGGACCACCGTGCCGTGAGGCGGGCGGCGGCCGACCTCTTCGAACGCCTCGGCGTCGACCTCGACCCCGACCAGCCGGCGCGCGGGCTGTCGATCGCCGACCAGCAACTGGTCGAGATAGCCAAGGCTCTCTCCTTCGACGCCCGCGTCCTGATCATGGACGAGCCGACCGCCGCGCTCACCGGCAGTGAGGTCGCCCGTCTGTTCGGCGTCGTCAGGACACTCCGTGCCGAGGGTGCGGCGGTGCTGTTCATCTCGCACCGGCTGGAGGAGATCTTCGCGCTCTGCCAGCGCGTCACCACCTTGCGCGACGGCGCGTGGATCTCCAGTGAGCCGCTCGAGGGTCTGAGCGAGGACGACCTCGTACGCCGCATGGTCGGCCGCGACCTGGACGAGCTGTACCCGAAGCAGCGTACGGAAGTCGGGGAAGTGGCCCTGCGCGTGAGCCGGTTGACCCGTGAGGGAGTTTTCACGGACGTGTCCTTCGCCGTGCGGCGAGGCGAGATCGTCGGGCTCGCGGGCCTGGTCGGAGCAGGCCGCAGCGAAGTGGCCAGGGCCGTGTTCGGTGTCGACCGGTTCGACGCCGGCGAAGTCGAGGTCCTCGGACGGAAGTTGCGGTCCGGCGCCCCGAGCGTGGCGATGGCCGCAGGCCTCGCCCTCGTCCCCGAGGACCGCCGGGCCCAGGGCCTGGTGATGGACATGTCCATCGAGCGGAACATCGGCCTGACCGGTTTCGCCACGACCACACGCGCCGGGCTGATGAACCGCGCCGCCGAACGCGACCGCGCGGTGGACTGGGCGGTCAAGCTCCAGGTCAAGTACGCCCGGCTCGCCGATGTCGTCGGCACGCTCTCCGGTGGCAATCAGCAGAAGGTGGTCCTCGCCAAGTGGCTGGCCACCTCCCCGCAGGTGCTGATCGTGGACGAACCGACGCGCGGGATCGACGTCGGCACCAAGGCCGAAGTGCACCGGCTGCTCTCCTCGCTGGCCGCGGAGGGGGTCGCGGTGCTGATGATCTCCTCCGACCTCCCGGAGATCCTCGGCATGGCCGACCGGGTGCTCGTGATGCACGAAGGAAGGCTGGCCGCCGAGATCCCCCGGTCCGAGGTGACCGAGGAGACCGTCATGGCGGCGGCGACCGGCCGTGCCGACCGAGGAAGGACCGAGGCATGACGATGACTGCTGACCCGGTGCGGCGCAGCCCGGCACCCGAGTCCGTCGCCTCGCGACGACTCGTCGACAAGGTGTTCAAGGCCCGCGAACTGGCCGTGGCCCTCGTTCTCGTGCTGATGCTCGGCGTGACCCAGCTGACCAACAGCGAGTTCCTGTCCGAGCAGGGCATCAAGGACCTGATGCTGAACGCGACCATTCTGGTGCTGGTCGCGGTCGGCCAGGCCGTGGTGGTGATCACCCGTAACGTCGACCTGTCGGTCGGCTCCGTCCTCGGGATCTCCGCCTTCGCCGCCGGCGTCTACCTCCAGGACGGCGGCAATCCACTCGTCGCGGTCCTGCTCGCCGTCGGCCTCGGCGCGCTTTTCGGCGTCCTCAACGGAGCCCTGGTGAGTCTGGGCAAGGTACCCGCGCTCGTCGTCACCCTGGGGACGCTCTACATCGTCCGCGGCATCGACTCGATCTGGGTCGGCTCCCGCCAGATCACCGCCGACGCACTGCCCGCCTCCTACGTCGACTTCGGCCATGACGGGATCTGGGTGCTGCCCTATCTCGCGCTGCTCGCCATCGTCGTACTGGCCGCCGTCGCCTACTACCTCCGCAGCTACCACAGCGGACGCGACCTCTACGCCCTCGGTTCCAGCCCCGAGGCCGCCCGGCTCGCGGGCATCCCGGTCCGGGCCAGGCTCATGACGGCCTACGTGCTCTGCGGCGCCCTCGCCGGTCTCGCCGGAGCCCTGTACCTGGCCCGCTTCGGCAACGTCGACTCCGCCACCGGAAACGGATACGAGCTCACCGTGGTCAGCGCCGTCGTCGTCGGCGGCGTCGCCTTCACCGGCGGCTCCGGCACGGTCTACGGCGCCGCACTCGGCGCCCTCCTGCTCACGTCCATCAACAGCGTGCTCCCGGCCATCGGTGTCAGCTCCGTCTGGGTCACCGCGATCAACGGCTTCCTTCTGCTGCTCGCCATCGCCGCGGACCGGATCCTGGCACTGCGGGTCGCCGCAGGGCTGCGCAAGAAGGCCGCACAGATGAGGAGCGCCCGCCATGCCTGACATCACCAAGACCACGTCCCCCGCTGCTCAGCCGCCGGCGCTCGCCCGGCTCGGGGGAGCGGTCCGCTGGGACACCGCGGTCGGCGCCCTGCTGCTGACCCTCCTGATCTGTTCGTTCTCCTTCGTCGACAACTTCGGCAACGCGCTGAACCTCTCGTTCCTGATCGGCAACACCCTGCCGATCGCTCTGATCGCCCTGCCCATGACCATGCTGGTGGTCTCCGGCGAGGTCGACCTCTCCGTCGGCTCCACGGCCGGTCTGTCCGGAGCGGTGATGGGCGCGCTGTGGAACGCCGGCATGACCATCGAGACGATCATTCCGCTGTGCCTGCTGCTCGGCGTGGTCTGCGGCCTGATCAACGGACTGCTCGTCACCCGACTCGGGCTGCCCTCGCTCGCCGTGACCATCGGCACCATGGCCGCCTACCGCGGCATCGCGCAGATCGTCCTCGGCTCCGACTCCGTCACCGACTTCCCCACCCAGTACCTCGACTTCGGCGCCGGCCGGATCGGTGACACGTTCATCCCGTACGCGGCCATCCCCTTCACCGTGCTGCTCGCCGTGGCCGTCGTCGTCCTGCACGCCACACCGTTCGGCCGCTCCCTGTTCGCCACCGGCGCCAGCGAGGACGCTGCCCGGTTCTCGGGCATCCGCGTCAAGCGGCTCAAGCTCTCCATGTTCGTGACCACCGGCGTCATCTCCGCTCTGACCGGCGTCTTCTGGGCACTGCACTACGCGAGCGCCCGCTACGACAACGCCACCGGCCTCGAACTGTCCGTCATCGCCGCGGTGCTGCTGGGCGGCATCGACTTCGACGGAGGCAAGGGGACCCTGGGCGGAGCCGTCGCCGGTGTACTGCTGCTGGGCACCCTGCAGAACGTCATGAGCCTGGTCAACGTGTCCGCCCAGTCCCAGATCGTGGTCACCGGCGTACTGCTGGTGATCTCCGTCCTCGCCCCCCGTGTAGGCCGGCAGGTCAGCCAGGCCCGGGCCCGCAGGAGAACCTCCGCCGCGGTCATCTCGCCCTCGGCCCGTACCTCCTGACTCCTGGGCGCCACCTGGTCCGCAGACGTCACACCCCGCACACCATGGGCCCGCACACGAACCCGCACGTCCTCCTTCACCGTCCGGACATCCGTCCGGCAACCCCTGCCGCGCGCGGCAGCGAAAGGAAACCGTCATGCACGGCACCACCGCCAGCAGGGTCCGGCTGACCGCCGCACTCGCCGTCACCGCCGTCCTCGCCCTCGGCGCGACCGCCTGCTCGGGTACCACCAAGGAATCCGCGAACAAGGACGCCGGTCCGGCTGCCGCCACCGGCAAGGCCGACCCGAACAAGGCCACCAAGAAGGGACTCACGGTCGCCTTCCTGCCCAAGCAGGTCAACAACCCCTACTTCACCACCTCGGACAACGGCGGCAAGAAGGCCCTGGGGCAGCTCGGCTCCACCTACAAGGAGGTCGGCACCAGCAGCGGCACCGACACCTCGGGGCAGGTGTCCTACGTCAACACCCTCACCCAGCAGCAGGTCGACGCCATCGCCGTCTCCGCCCAGGACCCGGGCGCTCTGTGCACGTCCCTGAAGCAGGCCATGAAGAACGGCGTCAGCGTCGTCACGTACGACTCCGACACGCAGACGGACTGCCGTCAGGTCTTCGTCTCCCAGGCCGGCGCCGAGGACCTCGGCCGCACCCAGATCCAGCTGCTGGCGAAGCAGATCGGAGGCAAGGGCGAGATCGCGATCCTCTCGGCGGCCCAGACGGCCACCAACCAGAACACCTGGATCGACTTCATGAAGGACGAGCTGAAGAAGCCCGAGTACAAGGACATCAAGCTGGTCAAGACCGCTTACGGCGACGACGACGCCCAGAAGTCCTTCCAGCAGACGCAGGGCCTGCTGCAGGAACACCCCAACCTGAAGGGGATCGTCTCCCCGACCACCGTCGGCATCAAGGCGGCCGCCCAGTACCTGTCCGGATCCAAGTACAAGGGCAAGGTCAAGCTGACCGGCCTGGGCACCCCGAACGACATGCGTGCGTACGTCAAGAACGGCACCGTCGAAGGCTTCGAGCTGTGGGATCCGGCCAAGCTCGGCGCCCTCGCCGCCCACACGGCCGTCGCCCTGGAGTCCGGCCAGATCACCGGCGCCGCGGGGGAGACGTTCAAGGCCGGCGACCTGGGATCGTTCACGATCGGGAAGGACGGCGTCGTGTTGCTCGGCAAGCCGACCGTCTTCGACAAGTCCAACATCGATCAGTTCCAGTTCTGAGCCCCCGAGCACCCCATGTCGTCATGCGGCCTGCCTGCGATTGAAACGATGCATCCATGGCGGTGCCGTGGGGGAACGTCACCCTGGGCGGCGTGGTGACATGGGGTGACCGGATCGGCGTCCCCCAGCACGGCTGGACTCCGCCCGGTTGCCCCGACCGGTGCCCCCGAACAACGTGGTCCCGACAGCCCGTCGCATCGATGCGGTGGCCCGGCACGAGGAAGACGAGCCGCTCCGCCCAAGCAAGGAGTCTCGATGACCGATCCTGCCCGGACCGTGCTGGCCGGCCTCGGCGCGATCCGTTCCGACGTGGAGGACCTCTACAAGGACCTGCACCGGCACCCCGAGCTCGGCCAGCGGGAGCACCGCACCGCGAAGAAGGCTGCGGACGCCCTGCGGGACGTCGGCTACGACGTCACCGAGGGCATCGGCGGCACCGGCGTGATCGGGGTCCTCGCGAACGGGGACGGCCCCGTCGTCATGGTCAGGGCGGACATGGACGCCCTCCCGGTACGTGAACGGACCGGTCTTCCGTACGCCTCCACCGCGACCGCCATCGACGAGGACGGCAGTGAACAGCCGGTCATGCACGCCTGCGGCCACGATGTGCACGTGGCGTCCCTGATCGGCTGCGCCCGGCTGATGGCCGCGCGCCGGGACACCTGGCGGGGCACGTTCGTCGCGCTCTTCCAGCCCTCGGAGGAGAACGGCGACGGAGCCGGCGCCATGATCGGGGACGGCCTCACCGCGAAGTCGCCTCGACCTGATGTCGTCCTCGCCCAGCACGTCCTGCCCTGTCCCGCCGGGTTCGTGGGAACCCGTGCGGGCTCGTTCCTGGCCGCGGCCGACAGCCTGCGCATCACCGTCCACGGACGAGGGGCGCACGGCTCCATGCCCCAGGCGGCGGTCGACCCCGTGGTGATGGCCGCCATGATCGTCGTACGCCTGCAGACCATCGCCTCGCGGGAACTGGCGGCCACCACCCCCGCCGTCGTCACCGTGGGCAGTATCCACGCCGGCACCGGCCCCAACGTCATCCCCGACCGGGCCGTCATCGAACTCAACGTCCGCTCCTATGACGACGCCACGCGCGCCCAGATCATGGACGCGATCGAACGCATCGTCCGCGCCGAGTGTGAGGCGTCCCGCGCGCCCCGAGCGCCGGAGATCAAGCGGATCTCGTCCTTCCCGCCCACCGTCAACGACGAGGAGCCGACCCGGCGCGTCGCGGAAGCGTTCGCCGAGTACTTCGGCGACGACGCCCGCACCGCCGAACTGCAGACCGCCAGCGAGGACATGAGCGAGATTCCCCAGGCATTCGGGGTGCCGTTCACCTACTGGGCGATCGGTGGCATCGATCCGGAGCACTACGCCGAGGCAGTCGGCAAGGGGACCGTGGCCCAGGACATCCCGGTCAACCACAGCCCCTTCTTCGCTCCCGCCATGCAGCCCACGCTGGACACCGGCGTCAGCGCATTGACCGTGGCCGCGCTCGCCTGGCTCGGCAACTGAGCCGCCGGCTGTGGCGCAGAAGCCATGGGGGCCGGACGTCATGGTGAGGGCACAACACCTGAATGGCGGAGGCCCGTCTTCCGGAGCACAGTGGAACTACTGGGGGCAGAGGTCGGCGGAGCAATCCATCCCGTCCGGTCCGCCCCTCTCCGAACAACACTGTGCGAGGAACTCATGGCGACAAGCGACAGCCGGAGTGGCACTGAACTGGGAACGAGCGGCACCTCGGGCGGAACGCGCGGGACCACCGTCATCGCGGACACCGTGGTGTCGACGATCGCCGGCATAGCCGTGCGTGAGACGGAGGGAGTGCATTCCCTCGGCGGGGGCGCCACGCGGGCTCTCGGAGCGGTCAAGGACAAGGTTTCGCGGTCCAACGACCACGGCCGCGGGGTCAAGGTGGAAGTAGGTGAGAAACAGACCGCCATCGACGTCGACATCGTGGTGGAGTACGGCATTCCCATCCTGGACGCCGCGAAGAGCATCCGGTCCCACGTCACGGACGCGGTCGAGACCATGACCGGCCTCGAAGTCGTCGAGATCAACATCAAGGTGCTCGATGTCCACGTGCCGGGATCCGACGACGACGAGGACGAGGACGACGGGGAACGCTCTCCGTCGAAGTCCCGCGTCCAGTGACGCGGGCGCCCCAGCACCCGTACGTGTGAGTGTTGTAGGTGGGCGTCACCCCGTCGCGATGCCTTTTGCACGTTTTCGTGGCTCGGCGACGGGGGCCGTCGTCGCGGGGCGGGTTGGTGTACTCCCTCGGGCGGTGGTGAGGAGCGTCGGCCTCAGCGCCGGCCCTTCCGGTCGCGACGGGTGAGCCCGCTCTGAAGGTGGGACAGGGCGCCGGTGCGCGACCGGCGCAGAGCCGCGCGCGGCGTTGGCTCCGGGGGCGCCATGGACGCCGCCGCCCGGGTGCGCGGAGGCGGAGGCGAGATAGAGCCCGCGGACGGGCGTTTCCGGGCGGCCGGTGCCGGGGGAGGGGCGGAAGACCAACTGCTGGTGCATGGCGGTGGTCCCGCCGTTGATGGCACCGCCGTGGAGGTTGGCGTCCATGCTCTCCAGCGTGGGCGGGGCGAGGATGCGCCGAGCCCTGATGAGGTCGCGGAAACCCGGGGCATAACGTTCGGCCTGGGCCTCGACCCGGTCCGCCATCGTCTCCTGCTCCCGGGTCGCTGGCGAACTCGGGATCGACCCCACGGTCGTGCCGGACCGCGCCTCCGGGCTCGTCCTGGGCCTCCAGTACCTCCACGCTCCAGCCCGCGTCGGCCAGGAGATTCGCCGCGACCAGCCCGTTGGGGCCCGCCCCGATCACTACGGCGTCAGGCATGGCCGGCTCCCGCCTCGATGGTTGGTGCCCCGCCGTGCGGAGCGGCCGATTCCAGGTCGGCTCGGTTACCTTTCACGCCCGGTGCGGCCGGGGTCGCCGGGTCGCTGTGTGTGTCTGGTCTTCGTCCCCCTCGCACAGCTTGGCGAGGCGGCCCAGCATCACCCGGTGCCGTACTTGCTGCGCCAGGTCCACGAGACCGTTGTGCAGAGCGCCGCCGGCACCGCGAAGCGGGTGCTCGTCGAAGATGAGGAGTGTGTGGCCGCCCCAGGGCCGCAGCTCCATCGCGATCCTCGCGGTCCCCAACGGCCCGCTGTCCGCCTCCAGTTCGAGCGTGGTGATCGGCTCGCTGCGGCGGACCACGGTCCGGTTGTGGAGGGTGGCCGGCCCGATCCTGATCTCGTAGCGGAGGGTCGCCCCCAGTTCCGGCCACTGCCCCTCGTCCACCTCGGCCCGCGAGGCACCGACGACCCAGTCCCCGTACCGCTCGACGTCGGACAGGACCGCCCAGACGTCTGCGGGGGACTTCCTGATCAACCGGTGTCGTACGGCCATGCGGTGCCTCCGTGGTCCGAAGTGTCGCGATCGGTGCTGCGGGTTCCCACGCTAAGGGCTGTCCCGCAATTCCTGGCGGGCGCACGACGACAGCTACGGCACCTCGCCGCGTTGTCGAAACGCCCGAATACATCCAGTATGCGGGCGCCTCTCCGCCTTGCGATGCACCGCATCTGACGCCGCGCGCTGATCCACCAGGAATTGCGGGACAGCCCTTAGGCCCGGGTACACACGCGCGCGCGCCGCCGCTCACCACCCACCGCCGCCGGCGGTGCGGGTGGGGGCCGGATGGTGCAGCAGGCGTGTCGGCCGACCTGCCGAGGGGTACCCGTGGGCAGCAGTCGATGTCACTTCTGCCAGTGCCGACAGCTTCGGGTGAGGCACTGCCCGTCACGAAGATCGGAACCCGGTGAGCGAGAGGAAGAACCCAGTGCCGGCCGCTGCGGACAAGGCCGCGCAGAAGGTCCAGAGGCGGTGACGGCGCGACGGCTCGGTCAGGTGGCCTTCAGGTGGCCTTCAGGTGGCCTTCCGGACTCCCGCGGTGTGCGTCGCGGTGAAGGCCAGCAGAAGCGCGGCGGTCCGCGGCGGATCCTCCAGGATGGGGGTGTGGCCGGCACCGGGCAGCCACTCGACCTGCGCGCCGGGGACGGCGCGGTAGTCGGCGGCGGACGACGGGCGCCATCTGCGGTCCTGGTCTCCGAAGATCACCTGCAGCGGCTTGCCGAGGGCCGCCAGCCGGCCCGGGAGCGCCTGCCGGTTCAGATAGGCGAGGGACGCCCGCATCGACGTGGTGAACGCGTGGTAGGTCATCCCGCGCACCTCGTCCACGAGGTCCTGGGGGACCTCGTACCCCTCGCGGAAGCCGGTGCTCGCGAGGCCGCGGATCTGCGCGTCGGTCGGGGGCCACTGCGAGGGGTCGACCGATCCGGAGGGCGCCGGTGAGAGGAAGGCGTCCAGGCCGGGTCCGGTGTTGATGAGCGCGAGTGCGGTCACCAGGCCGGGGCGTTGCTCGGCGAGAGCAGTGGCGGCGTAACCGCCACTGGAATGGCCGACGACGACGGCGTCCTCGACGCCGAGCCGGTCCAGTGCCGTGCCGACCGCACGCCCCTGGGCGGAGGTCTCGTAGTCGCCGCCGGCCGGCTCGGACGACAGGCCGTGCCCGGGCAGGTCGATGCGGATGACGCGGTGGGAGGGGGTCAACAGCGGAACCATCGCAGCCCACGAACGGGCGGAGGCGGCGGAACCGTGGAGGAGGAGGAGCGCCGGGGCGTCACGGGGGCCGTCCTGGCACACATGGATGTCTCCGGCGTCCAGATGGAGGAGCGATTCCTCGGTTGCCTGGACGTCGCCGTTCGCGTGCGGTTGTCCGTCGGGAGTGGTCATGAGCCCACTGTCGCCGTTCTGGCGCGCCGGTTCTTGGACAAATGTTCCCTGCCCCCGGTCCGCGTAGCATGTGACGATGCGCTCCACCGAGAGTGAACGCGACGGACCGGCCGCGTGGGACGTCGCGCGTCCCCGGCGGCCCGGCCGGGTGGTGGGCGCGGACATGGCCGGGTTCGGTGTCCCCGGCCAACTGACGGGCGGGTTGCGGGTGGTCCCGCACCCGGCCGTGATGCTGATCCTGGAAGCCGGTGCGAGCCGGGCCGTCGTGGACGACGGCGTGGGACGGCGGCATCGGGGGAGTGTCGTCGCCGGGCCCGGGTTCGGCTCCGGAGGCGCGGTCCGGGCGTGGGGCGCGCAGGTGGAATGCGTGCAGGTGCGCCTGTCTCCGGTGGTCGCACGCGCCGTTCTGGGCGTATCCCCGGCAGACCTGGCCGGTGCGATGGTGGACCTCGACGACCTGTGGGGACGCGAAGCCTCAAGGGTGCGTGAGCAGTTGGGTGAAGCGTCCTCGTGGGAGCAACGGTTCTCGTTGACGGACGCGCTGCTCACCCGGCGACGCGAGGGCCGGTCGCCGGTGGACCCGGAGGTGGCCTGGGCCTGGGACCGGATCGTCGACAGCCGCGGCCTCGTCCGGATCGGCCGGCTGGCGGACGAACTGGGGTGGAGCCGCAAGCGTCTGTGGTCGCGGTTCCACTCCCAGATCGGCATGCCGCCCAAGCGCGCCGCCGGACTGGTCCGGTTCGACCATGCCGCCCACCGGCTGGTCGCGGGTGACGGCGCGGCCCAAGTCGCCGCGGAAGGCGGCTACTTCGACCAGCCGCATCTGCACCGGGACGTCGTGACGTACACCGGGCTCACGCCGGCGACCGTGGCGGGCGAGCCCTTTCTGACGGTCGACGACACGGCCTGGCCGGGTTCACGGCGACGCCCTTGAAGAACGTGTAGTGGAAGCTCCCGCCGTCGCCGGCGGTGCGGTGCAGGTCGGCGATCCCCTGGTCCCACTCGCCCGTGGTGGTGAGGTCGGCGGCCAGCGCCTTGTCCCGAACGGATGCGACCATGGCGATGAAGGTGTTACGGGTGAAGCCGTCGACCAACGCGGGCCGCGTCCGGTCGGTGTAGACCGTGAGCGGGCGGACCGCGACGTCCTCGTATCCGGCACCGGCCAGCAGCGGCTGCAACTGCCGGCCCAGCAGCGCGTCCCCTCCCGAGGCGGCCTGGAGACTGACCTGGCAGCCGATCGCGGCCCGGGCGAGCGCGCTGTCGGGGTGGAAGAAGGCCGACCCGTGGTCCCCCTCGATCACCGTGATGGTGCCCCCGGGCCGCAGTACGCGCCGCAGCCCGGCCAGCGCCCGCCGGGGGTCCGGCAGGTGCTCCAGGACGAAGCACACGAAGACATGGTCGAACTCCCCGTCGGCGAAGGGCAGATCGAACACATCGGCGCGGAGCCACTCCACCTTGGCCTCCGGCAACAGCCCCGCGACGCGGGTGCAGGCCTGGGCGAGTGACTCCTCGGACCGGTCGACCGCGACTATGCGCGCCCGGGGGCTGGAACGGAGCAGATGGACCGTCTGGGCCCCGATCCCGCAGCCGAGCTCCAGCACCCGGCTGCCCGCGGGGTAGGCCGTGCCGGCGTGCAGCAGTTGCGCCAGCGTGTCCGCCTGGTCGCCCAACCGCCGTCTCTCACGCGGCGAGTAGCCATGCACGTAGTCACCCGCCGGGACGGAGCCGGAAGGAGTTGTGGCTGTGTTCATGGCTCCACTCTGTTGCCACTATGGCCCGATGAACAGATCCAAAGACGGGGCTCCACTCCGGTCCATAACCGCAGGGGCCGACTTCCTCCATCTGGCCATCGACGAGGCACCGGGGGGCGGGAAGTCCGACTGGCTGGCCCGGCAGATCCGGCTCGCGCTGGAGGACGGGCGTCTGCCGGTGGGGAGCAGGCTGCCTGCCACCCGGGTGCTGGCCGGTGAACTCGGCGTATCGCGCGGAGTGGTCACCGAGGCCTACCAACGCCTGATCGAGGACGGGCACCTCGCAGGGCGGGGCCGTAACGGCACGATCGTCGTCGGCGCCCCCGCGGCGATGCCCACAGCGACCAGGCCCGCCACGCGTACCGTCCCGCCGACACCCCGTTCCGTGTTCGCCGCCGCGCCCGGCGCGGACATCTTCGACACGATGCGCACGGCCCGGGCACGGATCGACCTCTCGCCGGGGCTCCCCGACCTCGCCGCGTTCCCGCGAGCGGCGTGGCTGCGTACCGAACGCCAGGTCCTCGATCACCTCGCGGCATCGGACCTCGGATACGGAGATCCACGCGGTACCCCGGCACTTCGCCTGGCCATCGCGAACTGGATCGCCCGCAACCGCGGCATCAGGGCCGACCCCGACGAGGTCCTCATCGTCGCCGGCACCGCCCAGACGCTCACCCTGCTCGGACGGGTGCTGCGCGATGACGGCATCTCCGCGATAGCCGTGGAGGACCCCGGCTCCCTCGGCGCCCGCCAGCACCTGCACAACTGCCGGTTGGACACCCCGCCCGTCGCGGTCGACGCTGAAGGCATCCGCGTCGATCAACTGCGCGCCACGGGCGAAGCGGCCGTCCTCCTCACACCCGCGCACCAGTTCCCCACCGGCGTGGTCCTCCGGGGCAGCCGACGCAGCGAACTGACGCGCTGGGCCCGCGAATGCGACGGACTGATCATCGAGGACGACTACGACGCCGAGCACCGCTACGACCGCACTCCGGTGCCCGCTCTGCGGTCCGTACTCGCCGACAACGTCTTCTACGCCGGCAGCGCCTCGAAGCTCCTCGCGCCGGCCTTGCGCATCGGGTGGGTCCTCGCCCCGCCGAAGTACCGCGACGCGCTCGTGGACGCCAAACGGTTCGCCGACCTCGGCAACGCCGCCCTGCCACAACTCGTCCTGGCCCGGTTCATGGAATCGGGTGCGATGGAACGCCAACTGCGGCACCTGCGCAGGCACCACCGCCACCGCCGCGACGCCATGATCAGAGCCATCAGTACGCACCTGCCGAGTGCGATCGTGCACGGCGCCGCGGCCGGCCTGCACCTGACCATCACCTTCGACGCCGAGTTCGCCGACACGGAACTCGCGGCCATGGCGCTCGCCCGCGACGTGAAAGTGCACCCCCTGTCCTGGCACAGCCAGCGGCGCCACCGACCGGGACTGGTCCTGGGCTACGCCGCGAGCACACCCACCGACATCGGCGAAGGAGTGGCGACTCTCGGCGAAGTGCTGCGAGGCAGCGGTGCCGGGCCCGGGGCTTGATGCCGGCGGTGTTGTTCGGGGCCGGTACCGAGGGGGCATCGTGACATCCGAACGACAGGCTCATGGCCGCCGCCCGGGTCAGGACGGCCAGGGATCGGCCCGGCGGCCCACCACGGGCAGGGTCAGGGCGACCCCGTCGGATTCGGCCTTCCGGGTCAGGAAGTCCATGCTGGCCGTGAAGTCGTCGAGGAAGGCGCGGAAGGGTCTCAGGGGGCGGTCGAGGGGGCGGAAGAAGTCGTCCCAGTGGATGGGGACGACGCGCCGGGCGCCCGTGGCCGTGACCAGCCGGTGCCAGTACTCCTCCCGGAACGCCTCGTCCTGCTTGCCGAGCGCGCCGATCCCCAGGTACACGGTGTCGGCGACGTGCCCGTCGAGGGCGCCCGGCAGGCTGTGCGCGCTGGCGTGGACGAGCAGTCGCCGTGCGCCGTGCCGGACGTGGAGGCTGTAGCAGTCGCCGGTCCGGTAGGCGGTGGCGCGGACCGGAGGCCGCAGGGGCCGGTCGATCGGGCCGGGGGCGATGTCGCCGGGGCTGTGCCGGGCGGGCAGGGCGGTGAGCGTGAAGCGCCCGATCGTGAACGGCTCACCCGTGACGGCCGGTTGGAAGCGGTCGTCGGGGAAACCCTGCCCGAGGGCGATGTTGCGGGTGGATGCGGAGCCGATGAGCCGGGCGCCCGTCGCGGCGGCCACCTGGGGGGAGTCCAGGGCGTGGTCGTAGTGCGAGTGGACGACGAACACGGCGTCGAGACGGTCGATGCCGGCCCGGTCCAGGCCCGCGGCGATGCGCGCGCGGTCCGGTCGAAGGCGGCCGAACCGCATGCGCAGGAGGCCGGGGCGGCTGAAGAACCCGTCGGTGAGGATGGCGGTGTCGCCGTCGTCGAGCAGGAGCGTGGAAACTCCGAGGAACACGGTGCGCGCAGCTCCCGGCAGAGGCGGAGCGGAGGGCTCGTACAGGTGCGTCCACGGGGTGAGGCTGGGCGCCCGCAGGCCCCGCAGCACGTCCGTCACGCGTGGTCCGCGGTGATCAGTGCCGGTATCCATGCCGGTATCCATGCTTCGTCCTCGCTCAAGTGGCCGGTCCGCCGTCCTGGGTGACGTTTCGTCAGTATCCACGGTGGATCGCAGGCCACTCGAGGGGGCTTTCACTTTCCGTATCGGAAACCTGACACTTTCCCTACCGGAAACTGTCCGCTACTCTTTCCGTCATGGAAACAAACGGGGTACGGCCGACGCCCGCGCAAGCCCGTTCCGCCCTGGCCGACACCGAGCGCGTCAGTGCCTCCGCCGCGGAACTGTCGGCCACGCCGTGGCCGACCTGGTTCTTCATCACCCTCACGCTCTACGTGGCCGCGCTCCCGATCACCTATGGAGGCATCGCGGCCGATGGGGACTGGCTGCTGCCACGTCCCGCCTGGTTGGGCATCATGCTGGCGATCACCGCGGTGTACGCGGCGCTCCTCGCCATCGCGGCCAGGGCCTGGCACGACAGGACCGGGGTGGCGCTGCGGCTGGACGTGCTGCCGAAGCGGGCGACCGTGCCGCTCGCGGTCGGACTGCCGGTGCTGCTGGTGGGGGCGGCGTTCGCGTTCCGTGTCACGGGCCGGCCGGGGTGGCTGCTCGCGGCCTCGCTGATCGGTGCCGCCGTGTCCGTCGGCTTTCACCTGGCCTTCGTCCGCCTGCACCGGAAGAGCGCATGAGCGCCGAACCCCACGACTCGCTGGACGGATTCGACGGCACGGTCCACGCCCCGAACCGGTTGCGCGTCTGTGCCTTGCTGGATACTGCCGGAGAGGCCGAGTTCGGCCTGGTCCAGAAGCAACTCGGCCTGTCCGCCTCGGTGCTGAGCAAGCACATCACCGTGCTGATGGAGGCCGGGTACGTCGAGCAGCGCAAGGCGGTCCGCGACACCCGGCAGCGCGTGTGGCTCCGGCTGACCCGGCAGGGGCGGGACGCCTACCGCGGGCACCTGGCGGCGCTGCGGGCGATCGTGGGGCCGGGCATCGAAACGGGCCCCGGCTACGACACGGACGGGTAAGGGTTCTCGGCCAGCACCTCGGCGAGGTGTGCCGCGTTGACCGCCAGGGTGTGGGTCGTGGCGGCCACCGCCTCGGGAGTCCCGTCCAGGTCCTGGTAGTCCGTGCCGTGCTGCGCCTCGCCGACCCAGTAGGACACGGCTCCCGGCGACAGGGTGAAGCCCAGGTCGTTGAGGCCCTGGAAGAGATCGGCACTCACCTTGTGCGCACCGTCCTCGTTGCCGACCACAGCGGCGAGACCCACCTTGCCGTAGGTCAGTTGCCGGCCCTCGTCGTCGGTTTCGGAGATGTCGGCGTTCAGACGCTCCAGCACGCGCTGGCACACACTGGAAGGATGCCCCAGCCAGATGGGGGTGGACACCAGCACGATGTCCGCGGCCAGCACCTTCCGTCGCAGCTCGGGCCACGCGTCTCCCTCACCCATGTCCTGCGCGACCCCCGGCCGCACGTCGTGGTCGACCACGCGCACGGTCTCTCCCTCCACGCCGAGGCCGGCGAGCTCAGCCATGATCTGGTCCGCCAGTAGTTGACTGCTGGAGCGCTTCGGGGAGGGTGACAAGGTACGACGAGAGCAAGAGCGCGTGCCATGCCGGTGAACTCCTTCGGATGCCGCACACGGGACGGTTGTCCCGTCCGCGCGTGAGAGGCCGCCGGGCAGGGGCCGGCCATCCCCACGTGGTGCCGTATACCCGGTGCGGTGTCCGGCAGGCGGCGGATCCCCCGAATGCTCACAAGAGTGGGCGAGTGGGTCACGGGGCAGGAGGCCGGGGACCGTCGCCCGAGTGGCGGCTGACGGCAGGCACACCGAGTCTGGGAGAGGTGGGCGAGCGCCTGGCGCGACGGACAACGACCTGTTCACGTTCGTACCCACGTGGAGGCTCCGGATGACGACTGCTACCGCACCGCCCATCGACCTCGGGAACCTGTGGACACTGCCAGGGGTCTACGCACCCCAGGATGACACCTACCTGCTGGCACAGGCGCTCCACGCCGAAGAGATCACGGCGGACACGGACGTCCTGGACGTCTGTACGGGAAGCGGCGCCCTCGCTGTACTGGCTGCGAGGATGGGCGCCCGGGTGGCGGCCACCGACATCTCCCGGCGAGCGGTACTCACCGCGCGGATGAACGCCGCCCGTGCCGGGCAACGCGTCCGGGTGCTGCACGGTGATCTCACCGGGCCCGTCGCCCGGCACCGCTTCGACCTGGTGGTGAGCAATCCGCCGTACGTCCCCGCGCCCCACGCCCACCGCAGCCACCGGCCGGCGGTCGCCTGGGACGCCGGGCGGGGCGGGCGGCAGGCCGTCGACCGGATCTGCGAGCACGCCCGGGACGTGCTACGCCCGCGCGGTGTGCTGCTCATGGTGCACTCCGGACTCTGTGACGCCGATGAGTCGCTGAGGCGGCTGACGGACACAGGTCTGCGGTGCTCGGTGACGGACCGGTCCCGCGTCCCCTTCGGGCCGGTGCTCACCCAGCGGTTGCCGTGGCTACGGGCCCAGGGCCTGGTCGGCGCCGACGAGGAGACGGAAGAACTGGTGGTCATCCGTGCCGAACGAAGCTGACCGCGCCAGGCGCATGAGTGTCGACCGCAACGGCCCGATGCTCATCGAGGGGCCGGTGGAGATCGTCCAGGAGGACGGGACGGTCGCCACCTCCGACCGGTTCGTCGTCGCCGTGTGCACCTGTCGGCGCAGCCGTATCTATCCGTGGTGCGATACCAGCCACCGCCGCCACTCACGGCCTCCCGGGAACGGGCCGGACGGCGAGGGTGGCTGAGCGCACTCAGCGGGGGAGGGTGGCTGCCGGCCGCTCCCGGTAGCAGCGCGGCCCGCCGGCAACGGACCTACGACACCCCGGCGGTGCGCCGGCTCGGCTTGTTCGGCATCGAACCGCGGATGGACGTCTCCGTCGACAGCTTCCGAATCGAGCCGTCGTACGAGGCGGTCCCGCTGCGGGGAGCGCTCCGGTGGAATCCCGTGCACACATGCGACGCCGCCCACACCCGGTGCGTGAGGCGGCTGGCCGGGTCGGACGGCGCATGGCGGGCGGTCCGGCCGACAGCGGATTCCGAGGACAGCTGTGGCCGGGCGTCATGCCTTCGGGACTGCGGGGGAGCTGTGTTACTGGCCCACCCGTCCGTCGACACACTCGCGCAGCAGGTCGGCGTGCCCGCAGTGACGGGCGTACTCGTCGATCCGGTGCACCATCAGCTCCCGAACCGCGATGTCGTCCTTCCCCAGGCGCTTGCCCAGGTCGGGGTGGTCGGCCAGTGCGGCGTCCAACTCGTCCTGTTCGCGCGCCAGATCGGTGTACGCGGCGTCGACCAGGGCCTGATCGGCGACAGCTCCGTCGAAGTCCGCGTCACTCCCGCCGTACAGCTTCGGCAGCGGGTCACCGTCGCTGATCCAGTTGCGCCAGTCCCGCTCCACCTCGGCCAGGTGCCGCAGCAGTCCGAGCAGGGACATCGTCGACGGCGGAACCGACCGACGGGCCAACTGCTCCGGGCTCAGGCCCTCGCACTTCATCCGCAGCGTCAGGCGGTAGTCCCGCAGGAAGTCCTGCAACGTCGCAAGCTCGCCGTCCGGACCGGGCCCTCCGCCGTTGCTGTTGCGGGGGTCGTTGTCAGGGTCCGTCCACATGTCGGGGTAGACGGTGGCCTGGGTCCATCGTGCGGGCTGCTCGCTCATGCGTGCCATGGTCGTGCCTGAGGCCCTGCCCCGCCACTGGTTTTCCCGTAGGCGGGCAGCCGACTCCATGACCGACGGCGAGGCGCCCGTAGACAGTGTCTACGTCGCGGTGCTAGACACTGTCCATGGAACTCGAAAGCTCCCTTCGGGAACGACTCATCGATGTCGGCGTGGACCTCGTCATGACCGAGGGAACCGCGTCGCTCGGCCTGCGCGAGATCGCTCGCCGTGCGGGCGTCTCCCACGGGGCGCCGCGCCGCCACTTCCCGACTCATCACGCCCTGCTCTCCGCGATCGCCCGTCGGGGCTTCGCGGACCTCGGCTCCCGGTTCGAGGCGACGACGGACGAAGGGGCGTCGCCGCGGGACCGGCTGCAGGCGCTCGCACGGACATACCTCCGCTACGCCTTGGAGCATCGCGGCATGTTCGAGCTGATGTTCCGCCATGATCTGCTCGACAGCGGGACGAACCCCTCGGACGTACCCCCGCTGCGCGAGTCGACCCTCCCGTTGTTCGCGCACATCGTCGAACTGGTGGCGCGTCACACGGCGGAGCGCGAGGAGGCCGGCACCGCCGCGCCGCCCGCCGTCACCGCCGCGGCCCTGTGGGCCAACCTGCACGGCGCCGCCCAGCTGTGGGCGTGGGGCAGCCTGCAACTCGCCCTGGATGCCGCTTCCCCGGCTGCTGCGCCCGGTGGCGACCCGGCCGACCCGCTCGACCGGCTCGTCGTGGTGGTGCTCGACGCGCATCTCGGCCCGGTGGAGGGGTGACCGGGGCCGTACGACCGCGCATCGCACTCCTGGCCGCCACGGCCGGAGCGATGATCGTCGCGCTGGACGGCACCGTACTGCTCGTGGCGCAGCCCGACCTACAGCGTGACCTGCGGGCGAGCGTGACGCAGGTTCAGTGGACCAGCACCGGCTACTTGCTTGCCGTTGCCGCGTTCCTCGTCATCGCAGGGCGCCTGGGGGACAAGTACGGGCATCGGCGCCTCCTGTTCGTCGGAGTGCTCGGCTTCGGGGCGGCATCGGCGGGCATCGCCGTCGCGCCCGGAGCAGGCTGGGTGATCACTCTGCGCATCGCACAGGGCCTGTTCGGCGCGCTCCTGCAACCGGCCACGCTCGCACTGCTCAGACTCGCTTACCCGCCCGACCGGCTCGGTGCGGCGGTCGCCCTTCGTACCAGCGCGATCGGGGTGGCGGCGGGGAGCGGCCCGCTGTTGGGGGGCGTTCTCGTCGAGCACCTGGGCTGGCGTGCCGTGTTCCTGGTCAACGTCCCCGTCGCGCTCACCATCGCCGCGCTCACTCTCGCGGTGAGGGTGCCGCTGCCGCAGCGGTCCGGGCCCCGGAAGATCGACCTCGTCACCGCGGCGCTGTTGGCGGCCGCGCTCGCCGCCCTGGTCCACACCCTGGCCGGCGTACCGGAACGGGGGTGGACCGCCGCGCAGACACTTCTCGGGTTCGTCCTCACCGCAGGCCTCGCGGCCGGGCTCGTCGCGCGTGAACGTCGTGCCGCGCAGCCCTTCGTGCCGCCCGCTGTGGCGCGGTCGGTTCCGGTGGTCGCCTCCATGGCGATGCTGCTGGTCACCTCGGGCGGGCTGTTCGGTTCGCTGTTCGTCACGACCTTCTTCCTGCAGAACGACCTGGGACTCGCGCCGCTCGCCAGCGCCTTGCGCGTCCTCCCGCTGACCGGGCTGATGGTCCTCGGCGCGCCCGCTGCCCATGCCGTGCTCCGCCGGTACGGCGCCCGTCGCGCCGCGATCGCGGGACAAGTCCTCGTGGTCCTGGCCATCGTGGGCCTGTCCCGGCTGGGGCCCGCCAGCCCCTGGCCGGCGTGGAGCGCGACGTTCGCCGCACTCGGTGCCGGTTTCGCCGTCGTGATGGTCACCGCCACCGGGACTGTCGTCGGCGACGCGCCACCCGGATACGCGGGAGTCGTCGGCGGACTCAAGCAGACCGCCATGAACGTCGGCCCGACGCTCGGCATTGCCGTTGCCGCCGGCATGATGCCGCTGGAGTCGTCCTCCGCTCCGCCCCCGGGCGCGGCACCGGCCGTGTCCGGCCCGGCCATGGGTTCCGCCCTGCTGGTCCTTGCCGCTCTCGCCGCCCTCGGCCTGATGCCCGCGTGGCGGCTGCCGTCGCGACCGGGCGGCGACGGAGGGCGACGGCACGGCATGCGGCAGGACCCGGCGCGCCCTGGGCGAACGGCTTCGTCATCGGACGGCGGGAGCGACGCCTGCTTCAAGGCGCCTGCTGAGCACCGAAAGTGACGCACCGGCACATTTCCTTGCCCACTGGCTCCGCCGACCGCCGACTGCGGATCCGCTGGGAGATCCGCGACGACATCCATGAGGCCTTCCTCGCCCTCGGATGTGCACTCATCCGCCGGCGGCGACTGCACGCTCCGGTGACCGATGCCGTGGGTCAGTCAGCCGCCGCCGGCCGGTTGAGAACTTCCTTGGGGGTGCAGCTCCAGCCGACCAGGCGCGGCCCACTCCCGTTGATGCCGATCACGAGTCCGTCCCGGACTCCAGGCCGCTGCTCGAAGCCGGCTGACTTGTACGTGGCGACAGCGCCCACGTTGGAACTCGGTGTGCAGACGAGCGCACTCGACGGCAAGCCACCGATCAGCCGGGTCAACAACGCTGCGGGTCAATACACTTAGAGGCGCACGGTCATGCGCACGGTCACGTCATCACCGGCCGAGAGCCCCTGCGGCTGGCGTACGGCGTTCATGAGCGGCAGCAGATAGCCGCCGTCCCTGGGGAAGAGCGACGTGGTGAACGCCATCTCGCCGATGCGGGTCTCGACAGGGGCCGCGCCCCAGCCGTACGTGGCCATCGCGGCCACCTCGCGGATGTCAGCAGCCTGTTCCTCGGGCACGGCCGCGAAGTAGAACGGTGAAGGCCCCCGCCATTCGATGACGCGGCCGGTGAACTCGACGTGCATGGATCGATCCGTTCGTCGGGGTGGGCCGGACCCCGCGCAGCGTACAAGAGGGCGCCGACCCGGCCCATGTGCACCGGCTACGCGGCCCAGGCGACCTCGGTGCTCGCGAAGTACGCCAGCCCCCGCTGGTCCCACATACGCCCGTGCCGGCCCAGGCGCTCGCGGTACTCGGCCCACGTGGGGGCGCGCCCGCACCATGCGGCCTCCGCCACCGAGGCCAGGCGCGGCAGGAGCAGTACGGTGACGTCGTCGAAGCCCTCGAACTGCTCGGCGAACACGGTCGCTTCGACCCCCGCGACGCATGCGTCCGGGATCGGGTACGCGGCCGGATCCCAGGAAGCGGCGTGCTCGACACCTCGGGGCCGGTAGCTGCCGAAGCCCAGGCGTCCGGCGGCCTCGGCCTGCTCGGGCGGTGCGAACTCCGCCGCGTACGGCCGGTCCAGATAGAGATGGGACTGGGGCGACAGCAGTACCCGCCCGCCGCCCTCGACGACCCGCGCGACGTCCTGGTCCGTGGGGGCGAAGAACCTCTTGAGCGCCTTGATGAAGGCCAGGGTCTGGCCCGCGGCGACGAGTTCGGGCCGCGCGGCGAGTTCCTCCTCGGTGTCGGGTAGGTCCATCATGGGGACGTCCACCCAGTGCTGGACGATGTCCCGCGGTTCGACGCCGGCCCGCGCCGACTCCTGCCAGGCGACCGGGCTTTTGCCGAACTCGCGGACCATCGCGCTCAGTTCGCGTACCGAAGCGGCGAAGTTCTCGGCCGTCGCGCCGAATGCCTCGTCCGCCCCGATGTGGACGAAGGGGCCGTCCGTCAGTTCACAGACCTCCGCGAGCAGCCGGGCGACCGCGGCCCGGGTCGCCCCGTCGGTGAGGTCCAGCGGGGGGATGAAGGGGAAGCGCTCCTTGAGCCCGGCGGGGGCCGGTGCGTCCGCCAGCCCCGGCAGGGCCTCCCTGAGCATGCCGCAGTGGCCCGGCAGGTCGATCTCGGGGACGACGGTGACGAAGCGCCGGGCCGCGTACTCCTGGAGCGACCGGAATTCGGCCGCCGTGTAGAACTCGCGGGCCGGTCCGTCTC
The DNA here is from genome assembly GCF_044458665.1 of Streptomyces sp. NPDC050422. NCBI lineage: Bacteria > Bacillati > Actinomycetota > Actinomycetes > Kitasatosporales > Streptomycetaceae > Streptomyces > Streptomyces sp. NPDC050422. Next base: position 136,183 of record NZ_JBITIE010000011.1, on the reverse strand, counting down.
CGGCGGGGCCCGTCAGCCGGGGAGAGCCGGGCAGCTCCATGCGCCAGCCTTCGTTGTCGGTGAGGTGGAGGTGCAGCACGTTGAGCTTGTAGAGCGCCACGAGGTCGATGATCCGACGCAGCTCGTCCGGGGTGAGGAAGGTGCGGGCCGGGTCCACCATGAGGCCGCGCCAGGCGTATCGAGGGGCGTCCGCCACCTCCTGGAAGGGGAGTTCGCCGTGCGCCCCGGCCGTGGCGATCAGCTGGACCGCCGACATCGCGGCCCGGAACACCCCTGCGGCGGTGCCGGCCAGGCACTCGATGCCGTCCGCGGTGACCCTGAGCCGGTGCGCCTCGTCGGCTGGGTGCGCGCCGCCGTCCGGGGCCACGCCCACGGTCGTGCGCGCAGGGGGCAAGGGCTCGTCGTCGAGGGCCAGGACCAGCGCGTGGGCGGCGGGGTCGTCGCTCCCGACGGGCAACAGGCGGCCGGGCAGGTGCGGTGAGAGGAGCGCCCGCAGGGTTTGGGCGAGCTGTTCCAGTGCGGGGTCCGCCGACGCGATCCGCCAGGGGCCCGTGGTGTGCAGTACTCCGTCACCGACGCGAGGGGCCGGCGCGGCGGAGGCGTAGGGGATGACGGCGTTCATGGAGCTTCTCCCTGTGCGCGTGTGGGGCCAGGGAGCCGGAGCGGCGTTGTCAGGTTCGGCGCTCCGGCCCGCTGGGGTTCGGTGCGGCCCCCGGAGCGAGTTCGGCTCAGCCGCCTCTTCTCCCGTACCGCTGCCACCTGTACGCTAACACGAAAACCGATCAATGAACGCTTTTTGCGGAGTGGGCGAGAGTCCCGTCTCCGAGTGAAAGGAGAACCCCGATGGTGCACGCGGCCGGACTCGGTCCTGCTCTGCCGGAAGGCTTCCTCATGGGCGCCTCGACCTCGGCCCACCAGATCGAGGGGAACAACGTTTCCAGTGACTGGTGGACCCTGGAGAACCACCCCGGCAGCTTCGTCGCCGAACCCAGCGGGGACGCGGCGGACAGCTTCCACCGGTGGCCCGAGGACATGGACCTGCTGCGCGAACTGGGCTTCGACGCCTACCGGTTCAGCGTCGAGTGGGCCCGGATCGAACCACGGCGGGGCATGATCTCGCGGGCTGCGCTGGAGCACTACCGGGCCATGGTGCGCGGCGCCCTGGAGCGGGGCCTGACCCCGGTGGTGACGCTTCATCACTTCACCTCGCCGCAGTGGTTCAGTGACCTCGGGGGCTGGACGGCCGCGGAGGCGACCGGTCTGTTCGCGGCCTACGCGCGCACGGTCGCCGACATCCTGCGCGAAGGGGTCCGCTACGTGGCCACCATCAACGAGCCGAACATCATGGCCCTGATGTTCGCCTTGAAGAGTCATGCCGCCGAGCACGGCTGGGACAGCGTCGCGCCCGGTTCGCGCACGGCCCGCGAAGGCGGAGCGGCCGCCGTCGACCCTGCCTCCCTGGAACCCGATCCCGCGGTGGCGGAGGCCCTCGTCAGGGCCCACCGGGCCGCGACCGGCGTCCTGAAGGAGGAGGTTCCGCACCTGCAGGTCGGCTGGACCGTCGCCAACCAGGTCTACCAGGCCGAGCCCGGCGCCGAGGAGGCGACGGCCGCCTACGCGTGGCCGCGTGAGGACGTGTTCCTCGAAGCAGCCCGCGAGGACGACTGGATCGGCGTCCAGGCGTACACCCGTCACCGCATGGACGCGGACGGAACCCTCCCGCCGCCCGACGGCGCCGAGACGACACTCACCGGCTGGGAGGTCTACCCCGAGGCGCTCGGCGAGGCCGTCCGGCACACGGCGGAGGTCGTCGGCCCGCACGTACCCGTCATCGTCACCGAGAACGGCATCGCCACGGAGGACGACGAGCAGCGCATCGCCTACACCGCCGCCGCGCTCGCGAGCCTGGGGGAGGCGATGAGCGACGGCATCGACGTCCGCGGATACCTGCACTGGAGCGCTCTGGACAACTACGAGTGGGGCACCTACCGGCCCACGTTCGGGCTCATCGCGGTCGACCGGACCACGTTCGCCCGCTCGCCCAAGGAGTCGGCACGCTGGCTCGGCGCTCTGTCCCTGGCCCGCCGCCTGCCGGACCCCGCGGGGCTCGGCTCGGTCTCCGTGCCGTCCGGGCGTTAGGGTAACCGGCATGGCGAAACGGGGCCCGTACGAGAAGGGCGAAGCCAAGCGCAGCGAGATCCTGCACGCGGCACTGGAGATCTTCGCGGCGGAGGGTTACCGGGGTACCTCTCTGCGCAAGGTGGCGGCGAAGTGCAATCTCAGCCTGCCCGGGCTGATGCACTACTTCGACTCGAAGGAGGACCTGCTCACCCAGGTCCTGCGCATGCGTGACGAGACGGCGCGGGTGCGTCAGGTGGAACGCGACGATCCGAAGAGTTACCGCGAGATCATCAGGGAGGGCGCGAAGACGCCCGGTCTGGTCGAGCTGTTCGTGTCCATGGCCGCGGCCGCCAGCGATCCGGCGCATCCCGCGCACGCCCACTTCGCGGAGCGCTACCCGGTGCTGAGGGAGCGCGTGGCGGACTTCGTGAGAGCGCGGGCGGACGAGGGACGGATCAACACCTCCATTCCCCCGGAGCGCCTGGCCGTCCTCTTCATCGCCGTGGCCGACGGGATCCAGCTGCAGTGGCTGATCGACCGGTCGACGGACATGGAACAGCCCATCGAGGACCTCATGCGGATCCTTGATCCGCGCCAGGAGCCCGACGAGGCCTGAACCGGCCGCGGCGACACGACGAGAAGGGGCAGAGCCGGAGATGACCGGCCTGCCCCTTCCGCGTGATGTGGGTCAGCCGGCTGGGCCCGGCGCCGCGGCCGCGGTCACCACGGCGTCGGTCCACTCCGTCCAGCGTGGATCGGGGCCTGCCGCCGGCTCCCAGGACATCGCCGTACAGACGTACCCCACGGCGAGACCACTCTCCGGACGGGCCATGCCCAGCCGTCCGCCCGCCCCCGCATGACCGAACGAGCCCCCGCCCAGCATGGGCAGACCGGGCCGGGGCAGCTCGAAACCGAGCCCGAAGCGGGAGCGGCCCGAGGCGTCACCGCCGTCGAGTGGGGGCGGGGGCGCCAGGTGCTCGTTGCGCGAGGTCCGGGCCCGGTCGACCGTCAGCGGGGACAGCAGCCGCACACCGTCGACCGGCCCGACGAGCGCGGCATACAACCTGGACAGCGACCGAGCGTTGCCGATGCCGCCCGCGCCCGGCAGCTCGGCGGCGCGCCCCTGCCGGGTCGCGAGGGCCTCGTTCGCGGCCGCCAGTTCCGCCGCCGTCGCATGGAGCGCGAGGGACAACGGGTCGGCGGGGGAGAGACCGAGACCGGCGAGGAAGCCGGTGATCTGCTCGTCGGTCGGCTCCGGACGGACGGCGAACTGCGCGACGAACCGGTGCTCCGCCTCCTGCGGCAGCCCGATCCACAGGTCGAGGCCGAGCGGCCCCGCCACCTCGGCGGCGAAGAAGGCCCCGACGCTCACCCCGGCCACCCGGCGGAGGACCTCGCCGGCCAGGTGGCCGTAGGTGAGGGCGTGGTAGAGGAACGCGGAGCCGGGCTCCCACAGCGGCCGCATCGCCGCGAGTTCCGTGACCCGGCCCTTCCAGTCGAGGAGCCCGGGCAGCCCGACCCCTGCCGCGTCGGAGGCGAAGGACGGCAGCCCGGCCCGGTGGGTGAGGAGATCGGCCACCGTCGTCGCGCCCTTCCCGGCGGCGGCGAAGTCCGGCCAGTAGCGGGCCACCGGTGCGTCCAGGTCCAGCGCGCCGCGTTCGCTCAGCAGATGCGCGCAGACGGCGACCATGCCCTTCGTGACCGACATCAGCACGCCGACCGAGTCCGTCCCGTACGCTGCCGGGCCGGTCGGCCCCCCGCCGGCGGACGCGAGGTCCACCACCAGCCGTCCGTGATGGTGGACGGCCAGCTGCGCCGCCCCGGGGTCGTCCGCCTGCCCCCGGGCGAAGGCATTCCGCACCGCCTCCCAGCCGGGCGCCACGCGTCCGCTGACCGCTGCTTCCCCGGTCATGTCAGGCCCCTCGCCGTTCCTGGTCCTCGGCCATGCGTGCCTCGACCGCGTCGGCCAGTCCGCCCAGGCTCTGCGGCGGAACGGGGCTCTGCGGGAACTCGCAGATGACGTCGAGCGGCACACCCGCCAGGAAGCGCCGCATCACCGGATCCGCCAGGGCGCCCCCGCCCTCCTGGGATGCCTCGCCACGGGCCCGGGCGAACCACTCGCTCAGCAGGGGCCCGCCCACCGGGTGTTCGAGCCACTCCGCGAGCGTGTTGCGGCCCGTCAGCCGGATCTTCGACGGATCACCTTCGACGTCCACCTCGACGCAGGCGCGGATGTCGCGCGAGGAGGCCCCGGCCTCGATGCGGTAGCGGCCGCCCTCGACCTTCCAGCCGTCCTCCCGCTCACTGAAGTACGCGAGATCGTGCCGCGCCACCTCCACGACCACGTCGCGGCTCTCCCCGGCTTCCAGGAACACCGAGACGAAACCGCGCAGTTCGCGTACGGGGCGCAGTACACGCGAGTCCGCCGGGCCGCCGCTGTAGATCTGGACGATCTCGCGGCCGGCCCGGGAACCGGTGTTGGTGACGGTCAGCCCGACGCGGAACACCCCGTCGGCCTCGTCCACATCCAGGCCGTCGTAGCCGAACGTAGTGTAGGACAGGCCGTGACCGAACGGGAAGGCGACCTCGGAGCGACGGGCGTCGTAGCCGCGGTAGCCGACGAAGATCCCCTCGCCGTACCGGGACCTGCCCTCCTCGCCCGGGAACGAGGGGTGACTCGGGGAGTCCTCCAGCCGCAGCGGTACGGTCTCCGCGAGCTTGCCGGAAGGGTTGACGGCACCGAACAGCACCCGGGCGAGCGCGCCCCCGCCCGCCTGGCCGAGCAGCCACCCCTCGACGAGGGCGGGCACCCGCTCCTGCCACGGTGCCGTGCGCACCACGCCCCCGTTGGAAAGCACCACCACGACACGGGGGTTGACCGCCAGGACCCGCTCCAGCAGCCCGGTCTGGTCGGCGGGAAGGTCGAGGTGATCGCGGTCGAACCCCTCCGACTCGTCCTGCGGAGGCAGCCCGAGGAACAGGACGGCCGTCTCGCTGTCCGCCGCCAACCGCACGGCTTCCTCCGACAGTTGGGCCTCCTTCTCCGCAGTCTCGCCCGTGCCGCCGGGGAGGGCGTAGCCGGCGGCGAAGCGTACGTCGGCGCCGGTGGCCAGTTCGCGCAGGCTGTCCAGGGGGACGTCGAGCCGGGTCGGCGTCACCTGTGAGCTGCCGGCTCCCTGGAACCGCGGGGTGCGGGCGAGTTCACCGATGACGGCCACGCTGCCGGCCGCCGGATTCAGTGGCAGCAGCGCCGAGTCGTTCTTCAGCAGCACGACGCACTGGTCGGCCGCCGCGCCGGCCAGGCGGTGATGACCGTCCACGTCGACGGCGCCGGGGGAGCGGACCGGGTCCGTCGTGCGCCGCGCGAAGCGGACGAGCCGTGCGACGGTGAGGTCGAGAACCGCCTCGTCCAGCGCGCCCGACTCGACGGCGTCGGCCACCTCCAGGTCCGTCCGGCCGCCGGTGCCGGGCATCTGGAGATCGAGCCCGGCGCGCAGGGCGGCGACCCGGTCGCGTACCGCTCCCCAGTCGGACATGACGATCCCGTCGAACTCCCACTCGCCGCGCAGGATGCCGGTCAGCAGGCGGGCGTTCTCCGACACGGGGACGCCGTTGACCCCGTTGTAGGAGGCCATGACGGACCAGGGGCGGTCGCGGCGCACGACGCGTTCGAAGGCGCGCAGGTAGATCTCCCGCAGCGGGCGCTCGTCGATGTCGGCGCTGACCCGCATCCGGTCCGTCTCCTGGTTGTTGGCCGCGTAGTGCTTGAGGGCCGCGCCCACCCCGGCGTCCTGCAGCCCGCGCACCATGGCGCCGCCGAGCTCGGACGAGACGAGGGGGTCCTCGGAGAAGTACTCGAAGTTGCGTCCGCACAGGGGCGACCGCTTGATGTTGATTCCGGGGCCGAGCACGACGCCGACACCGTGCGCCGTGGCCTCGGCCGCGATCGCGCCGGCGACCCGCTCGGCGAGCTCCGGGTTCCAACTGCTGCCGAGGGCGACGGCGGGCGGGAAGCAGGTCGCGGGGGCGGCACTGTGCAGGTCGAGCTGCCCGCCGTCACCGCTCTCCTTCGGCAGGCGCAGGCCGTGCGGGCCGTCGGACATCGAGACGGCGGGTGCGCCGGCCGCCGCGCACTCCTGAGTGACGAAGTCCCCGGCCCCGCTGGTCAGCGAGGCCTTCTCGGCGAGGGGGAGCGCGGTGGCGGGCGACGGGTAGGACGGGTTCTGAGGCATACGGCGTACCTATCAGGCTTTCGTAGGAGCGGGGGCGTGCGGTTCGGGCCTTCGTCGGGAGGAGCCGGCGGCGTGCGCGGCGTGCGCGGGCTGTGCGTGGACCGCGCCGCCGTGACGATCCGGTACCGCGAATCGGGGCAAGACGGCATGCGACCCAAAAACGTATGGTGATCGGTTTTCGCTGTCAAGGGTTCGAGCGGGCGGGTCCTGAGCGGCTCCCCGGTCCGGGATTTCTTTTCGGCAGGACTCTTGACGGCCAGAAACCGATCACCGTACGGTTTTTGTGCTCGGGCGGTCTGCTCCGATGAGCTCACCTCTGCCGCCCGCTTATCCGCTCCGCACTGCCACGAATCGAGGAACGGTCATGTCGGTTTCCGGTCGGTCATCCACCCCTGCGCACCGAGAGGCGATCCCGTCCGCACCGGTCGCAGGCGCGGGCTCCCGTGCCCGTGCCCCGCGTCTGGCCTTCGCCACGGCGGCGGCCGCCGCCCTGCTGATCGGCGCCGCGGCGCCCGGCGTAGCGGCCCCGGCCGGCGAGCAGGCGGTGCAGGGGGAGCGCTACGTGGCCCTCGGCGACTCGTACAGCTCCGGCCCCGGGATTCCGCAGCAGACCGACACGGTCTGCGGCCGCTCCGACCGGAACTACCCGTCACTCGTGGCAAGCACCGTCGGCGCCGCCGAGTTCACCGACGTGACGTGCGCCGGAGCCGACACCACCCACATGGCAGGCAGTCAGGAATCAGCGCCGCCCCAGCTCGACGCCCTGCGCCCCGACACCACGCTGGTCACCCTGGGGGTCGGCGGCAACGACCTCGACCTGACCGGAGTCATCACCCGCTGCGTACTGGTGGGCTACCTGGCCCCGTACGGCTCGCCGTGCAAGCACAGCTTCACCCTGTTCGGCACGGACGAGATCGGCTCCCGGATCAACGCTACGGCGCCGAAGATCGACGCGGTGCTGAACGAGATCCACGCCCGTTCGCCGCAGGCCCGGGTCCTGCTGGTCGGCTACCCCTCGCTCCTGCCGGACGACGGCACGGCCTGCCGCGAGACGATCCCGCTGGCGGTGGGGGACTTCGGGTGGGTGCGGGACAAGGAGAAGCAACTCAACACGATGCTGGCGCAGCAGGCGGGCGTCCACGACGCCGACTACGTCGACACCTACGGGCCGTCCGTCGGGCGCGACGCCTGCAAGGCGGCCGGTGACCGCTGGATCGAACCGGCGGACTCCACCGAGGGTGCGGGATTCCACCCGAACGCGACCGGGCACAGGAGCATGGCCGATGCGGTCCTCGCCACCCTCAGCGACTGACGTCCGCTCCGGCTCCCTCGCGCTCCGGACGCAGTCCGTGCATCCGGAGGAAGGCGCGGACCTGCTCCGCCATGTCGACGCTGGCCGGCTCCAGCAGCCACTGGGTCTGCAGTCCGTCCATCAGGGCGAGCCACTGCTGGGCCACGGCCGCCGGATCGCTCGTGGCCTCCGGGCCCGCCGCCGCGAACAGCGCCTCCAGGAGCTCGGTCATCTCCCGGCGAAGCACGCGGTAGCGCTTCACGAAGTACTGGTGGGCGGGGTGTTCCGGATCGGAGGCCTCCGCCGCCAGCTTCGCGTACAGGGCGACGAGGCCCGGCGTCTCGGCATTGCGGACGACGACCTCGACCAGCCGGTGCAGCCGCTCCGCGGGCTCCGGCTCCGGGGCGTCGTGGCGGAGGATGCCGGGGAATAGCAGTTGGGCGTCGACCTCGTCCCGCAGGCTCAATACCTCCAGGAGCAGCGCCTCCTTGCCGGGGAAGTGGTGCAGCAGACCGGCGTGGGTGAGCCCCGCGTGGGCGGCGATGTCGCGCAGCGAGACCGCGTGGAAGCCGGAGCGGGCGAACAGTTCGGTCGCCGATTCGAGGATGCGGGCGCGGGTGCGCTCGCCCTTCGACAGGCGGTGCGGCATGCCCGGCCCATGATCGTTCACTTCGGCGGTCTCCCGTGGCAGTCGGTCGTTGCCCGGCAGTCTCGCGCATCTGCTGCCCGGGCGTATGGGAGGGCCACGCTACGGCCCCGGTGTGCGGGGCCCCCGGGTGAAGGGCCCTTCTGCGGCTCGCTCCGAGCCGGCAGTCGGCAGTACTTACCGACTGGTTGATTTCACAGATCAAAAACCTACCAAGTGGTTAATTCCGTGTGTAGGCTCACCGGCAATCTTCCCCGGGGTACACACTCCCCGGCTCTCCAGACGGAGCGAAAGACATGACCAGAACAGCCCGAATCGCGACGGCGGCCGCCTGCGTCGCGGCATCACTCGCCCTCGCGGGATGCGGAGGCGCCGGCAACGGCGCCGAGGGCGCCGGGTCCTCGACGCTGACCATCGCGACGATGACCCTCCCGCAGAGCCTGGACCCCGCAGTGGCCACCGGGAGTGCGCTGCCGTTCTTCCAGACGGTGTACGACACCCTGATCAAGCGCGAGCCGGACGGCAGCTTCAGCCCGATGCTCGCGACGGAGTGGAAGTACAACGCGGATCGCACCGAGCTCGCCCTGACCCTGCGGGGGGACGTGAAGTTCGCCGACGGAAGCGTCTTCGACGGTGCGGCGGTCAAGGCGAACATGGAGCGCTTCCAGAAGGGCGGCGGAGCCTCCGCGAAGTGGCTGAGTGACCTGGAGGCGGTCGATGTCGTCGACGCCACCCACGTCACGCTGAAGCTCAAGCAGGCCAACCCGGCCCTGGAGTTCTACCTGAGCGACGCGCCCGGTCTGATGGCGAACCCCAAGCAGTTCGCCAACGGGGACAGCCTCACGACGACGCCGGACGGCACGGGCCCGTACCGCCTGGACAAGACCAGGACGACGGTCGGCACCAAGTGGTCCTACAAGCGCAACGCGGACTACTGGGGCAAGAAGCTCCCGTACGAGAACGTCACCATCAGCTTCTTCGACAACGAGACCGCCATCTCCAACGGCCTCAAGACCGGACAGGTCAACGCCGCACTTCTGCAGACCGCGGACCAGCAGGTGGCCATCGAGGCAGACTCCAGGATCAAGACGCAGAAGCAGGAGATCGACTTCCAGGGCCTCCTCCTCTTCGACCGGGGCGGCAAGCTGACTCCGGCGCTGCGCGACCCCCGCGTGCGGCAGGCGCTGAACTACGCCGTCGACCGCGACACGATGCTCGACCGCATCCGCCAGGGCCGCGGCGCGACCACCGACCAGGTCTTCGGCCCCGAGACCCAGGCGTACGACAAGAAGCTGGACTCGTACTACTCCCACGACCCCGCCAAGGGCAAGGAGCTGCTCAGGAAGGCCGGGTACGGAAACGGATTCACGCTCAAGCTGCCCCGGATCCAGGCCATCGTGAACGACGCACTCGCCTCGTCGCTCCAGTCGGACTTCAAGGCCATCGGCGTGAAGCTCGTGTGGGACGACCTGGACGGTGCGTCGGCGGTCCAGAAGGTGTTCAAGGACCGGGCCTACTCCGGCATGGTCATGAACATCGGCCAGCCCACGTCCGACTGGGCGGCGGCCAACGACCTCGTCACGCCCGGCGCGTTCAACATGTTCGGTACGACGGACGCGACCACCCAGAAGCTGCTGCCCCGCATCCAGACGGGCGCCGCTGCCGAGGCGAAGTCGGCCGCACAGGAGCTCAACCAGCACCTCGTCCAGGACGGCTGGTTCGTGCCCTTCTACCGGATGAGCTACCTCCACGTCTCGGACGGCACCGTGAAGGTCACCCCGCAGTCCGGCATGGCCGAACCCTCGATCTACAACTACGCGCCGGTCAAGTAGCGCCCCGCTCCGACGGATACCGAGTGTCATGCTGAATTTCATTGCCCGCAGGATCGCCTCGGGCGCCGTGCTCCTGATCGTCATCTCCTTCCTCTCCTACCTGCTCCTGTCCATCCCGCACATCGACGTGGGACGGCAGCTGCTCGGGATGAGCGCCACCCAGGACGCCGTCGATGCCAAGTACGCCTCCCTCGGCCTCGACAGTTCGGTCCTGCAGCAGTACGGGAGCTGGCTCTCGCACGCCGTCCGGGGTGACCTCGGCAGCTCCTGGTTCACGAGTGAGGACGTGGGCCAGGCCGTCGGCAACCGGCTGCCGGTCACGGCGAGCCTGATGCTCGGTGTCACGGCCGTCACCACGGTCCTGGCCATCCTCCTCGGCGTATGGGCGGGCGTACGCCGAGGAGCGGTCGACCGGTTCGTCCAGATACTCGGCGTGGTGGGGTACGCCCTGCCGGGGTTCCTGCTCACCCTGGTCCTGGTACTGGTCTTCGCGGTCCGGCTGGACTGGTTCCCCGCCATCGGCTACACCGGCTTCACCGACTCGCCCAGCGGCTGGCTCTCCACCGTCACCCTGCCGGTCCTGTCCCTGTCCGTGGCCTCGGTCGCGGGCGTCTCCCAGCAGGTGCGCGGCGCCGTCATCGACGTCCTGCGGCAGGACTACGTACGCACCCTGCGGGCCCGCGGACTGCCGGCGTCCCGGATCGTGTTCAAGCACGTCCTCCGTAACGCCTCCGCGCCCGCGCTGTCCGTGCTCGGCATGCAGTTCGTGGGACTGCTCGGCGGGGCCGTCCTCGTCGAGCAGATCTTCGGACTGCCCGGCATCGGCAGCATGACCGTCACCTACACCACCCGCGGCGACATCCCCGTGATCATGGCGCTCGTCATGCTCACCGTGGTCGGCGTCGTCCTGATCAACCTCCTGGTCGACGTCCTGATCGGCTGGCTCAACCCCAAGGCGAGGGTCGCATGAGCGAGAACCTCAAGGCCACGACGGCCCCCGGCCCCACCGTCGCCCCGCCGTCCGGCGGCAACGCACGCCCCGCACGCCCCCGCGGCACCACCCGGCGGGTGCTTCGCAACCCCCTGGGCGGAGTGTCCGCGGCCCTCCTCCTCATCCTCGTCCTGGCCGTCGTCCTCGCGCCTCTCATCGCGCCGCAGGCACCCGGCGCCTCCTCACTCGCCGACGCGTTCGCCGACCCGAGCGCCGCACACCCGCTCGGCATGGACTCGGCGGGACGCGACATCCTGTCCCGCGTGCTGTACGGAGGGCGCAACACCCTCGGCGGGGCCCTGCTCGCCCTCGCCATCGCCCTGGCGCTCGGGGTGCCGTCCGGACTCTTCGCCGGCTACTACGGCAGCCGGTTCGACGCGGTCGCCAACTGGACCGTCAACCTCGTCATGGCACTGCCCGCCATGGTCGTCCTGCTGGCCTCCCGCGCCATCCTCGGCCCCAAGGTCTGGGTCCTGATGATCGTGCTCGGCGTCCTGGTGGCACCCAGCTTCTTCCGCCTGGTGCGCGGCATCGTCGCCAACGTACGGGGCGAGTTGTACGTGGACGCCGCCAAGGTCTCCGGACTGTCCGACGCCCGCATCGTCGCCCGGCACGTGCTGACCGTCGTACGCGGCCCCATCATCATCCAGGTGGCCCTCGTCGCCGGCATCGCCATCGCCCTCCAGGCCGGCCTCGAATTCCTCGGCGTCGGCAGCGGATCGACGGCCACCTGGGGCGCGATGCTCAACGAGGCGTTCCAGAACATCCAGCGCGCACCCCTGCTCATCCTGTGGCCGGGCCTCGCCCTCGGCCTCACCAACTGCGCCCTCGTCCTCATGGCCGGCGCCGTGCGCGACGCTCTGGAGGAACAGGCCCCCCGGCCGCGGTCCGCACGCCGCCGGCGCGCCGACCCGGCGGGCGAGGGCCCGGAGGGCTCTGGCCGGTCGAAGACCCCCCGTGCGGCGCTCCTCTCCGTACGCGGCCTCGCCGTCGCCTACGCACAGCCCGACGGCACGGACAAGGAGGTCGTGCACGGCGTCGACCTCGACGTGCACCCCGGCGAAATCGTCGGACTCGTCGGCGAATCAGGCTCGGGCAAGAGCCAGACCGCCTTCTCGATCCTCGGCATCCTGCCCGAGGGCGGCCGCGTCACACGCGGAAGCCTCACGGTCAACGGCCGTGAGGTGGCCGGCATGAGCGAACGCGACCACCGTTCCCTGCGCGGAAAGACCGTCGGGTACGTCCCGCAGGAGCCGATGAGCAATCTCGACCCCGCGTTCACCATCGGCAGCCAGCTCATGGAACCCATCCGCCACCACCTCGGGCTCACCCGCAAGGAAGCCGCCGCCCGCGCCCTGGAACTCCTGCGCCTCGTGGAGATCCCCGAACCGGAACGCACCCTGCGCCTCTACCCGCACGAGATCTCCGGCGGCATGGCCCAGCGCGTCCTCATCGCCGGCGCGATGTCCTGCGACCCCGAACTCCTGATCGCCGACGAACCGACCACCGCACTCGACGTACGGGTCCAGGCCGAAGTGCTCGGCCTGCTGCGCCGCCTGCAGAAGGAACGCGGACTCGGCGTGCTCCTGGTCACCCACAACCTCGGAGTCGTCGCCGACGTGTGCGACCGGGTGGCGGTGATGAACACCGGCCGCATCGTGGAGACCGGCACCACCGAGCAGGTCCTCGGCCGACCGGAGGACCCGTACACGCGGACCCTGCTCGCCGCCGTACTCGACGACGCTCCCACGCGTACCCCCTGGCACCCCCGAGCAGCAAGGACCGCCACCGCATGAACACCCAGGAAAGCGCCGGTCCTCCGGACGACCTGCTCGCTGTCCGCGACCTGCGGGTCTCCTTCGCGGGCAAGGGCTGGCGCGCCCCGGACACCGAAGTCCTCAAGGGCGTCGACCTGACCATCCGGCCGGGCGAAACCCTCGGCCTGGTAGGCGAGTCGGGCTCGGGCAAGTCCACCATAGGCCGGGCTGTCCTCGGCCTCGCCCCCGTACGCTCCGGTTCCATCACCTTCGACGGAGAACGGATCGAACGGGCCGACGCACGCCGCCGCCGCGCCCTCAGCCGCGACCTCCAGGTCATCTTCCAGGACCCCTACACCTCGCTGAACCCCGCCCGCACCATCGGCGACACCCTCGCCGAGCCCCTTATCGGCCAGGGCACCGGCGTACGCGAGGCCCGCGGCAGGATCGGCGAGCTGCTGGACCGGGTCCACCTCCCCACCGATGCGGCGGGCCGGCTGCCCAGGGAGTTCTCCGGCGGCCAGCGCCAACGCGTCGCCATCGCCCGCGCCCTGGCCCTGCGCCCCCGCCTCGTCATCTGCGACGAACCCGTGTCGGCACTCGACCTCACCACCCAGCGCGCGGTGCTCGACCTCCTCCTGGAGATCCAGGAGGAGACGGGCGTCTCGTACCTGTTCGTCTCCCACGACCTGTCCGTGGTCCGCTTCATGAGCCACCGGGTGGCGGTGATCCACCGGGGCGAGATCGTCGAGACGGGCGACGCGGCGACGGTCACCTCGCAGCCGAGGCACAGCTACACCCGCACCCTGCTGCTCGCCTCACCGGTGGCGGACGTGGCCGAGCAACGGCGGCGGCGCCGGGCGGCGGAACGGGCGGGCGCCTGACGGCCGGACCGGCGGCACCGGTCAGCCCCCAGCTCAGAAGCCAGCCCCCCAGAAGCCAGCCCCCCAGATGTCAGCCCTCCCAGATGTCAGCTCCGCAGAAAGGCGACGAGCTCGGGAGCGAGCTTCCTGGGGGCCATGACCACCGCACCGTGGTTGAGGCCCTTCACGTGGCGATGTCCGGCGTCCGGAAGCACGTCGATCAGCGCCCGGGCAGCATGCCGGAAGCCGGCCGGGCTCTTGGAGCCCGTCAGAACGAGCGTCGGCGCCTTCGCCGCGGACCAGGGCTTCGTCTCCAGCGGTCTGCCCCGCTGGGTGTCGCCCATCACGGCGAGGTCGTACGGCAGCGTGTGGGCCATGCCCTTGAGGTTTGACCAGACGCCGGGCATCAGCCGCATCGCGCGGACCATGAACGACGGCATGTGCTGCGCCTCGACCATGAACGCCCTGACCGCCTCATCGCGCCTGTTCTCGGCGAGCAGGGAGCGGATGCGAGCGGCGAAGCCGGCCGGCGGGCCGAAAGCGTCGTCCGTGACGGCGAACGGCGGTTCGTGGAGCACGAGCCGGTCGACGTTCAGGCCCGCCGCGGCGGCACGCAGCGCGAGTACGGCGCCCGACGAGCTGCCGAAGACGGACGCGCTGCCGCCCGCGTACCCGATCAGGGCCGCGAGGTCCTCGATCTCCCGTTCCACCGCGTACTCCGCGCTGTCGGCACTGGCTCCGCGGCCGCGCCGGTCGTAGTTGATGACCGTGAAGTGCCCGGCGAGGAGCGCGGCGAGCTTCTTGGCGTCGGAGCGGTCCGCGAGTGCCGGAGACACCAGGATCAGCGTCGGCCCGGTTCCCGCTTGTTCGAACGCGATGGTCGTGCCGTCGCTCGATGCGGTCGTCGATTCCACTGGGGCGGCGTGGTGAGGTGCTGCGGACATACTTCCTCGAATTCACTCGGCGGGCCGATACGGCGTCTTTCGTACGGGAGACCGAGTCCGGCCCGATAAGTCATCGGTCGGCAGCCGGCCGGGAAAAACGCTTGGACGCGGCGGGCGCCGGGACGGGACACTGGAATCCCTCGCCCGACCCCTCCTCGTACTCACCCCGACGCACCGCCGCGCGCCGTGTGCCGCTGGATCGCCCCGGCGAGGGCACTCCACTCGAAATCGAAACTCCGCGCGGCCGGTGAGGCAAGCGCCTCTCCCCGTCGCCGTACGTGGCGGGCAGCCGCACGACCACACAGGGTTGGTATGGGATCGCCTGAATCGCACGCAGCCCCGGGCAGGGGCTCCGTGCTCCTCGCCCTTCGCTACTACGGACGGGAGTTGACCCGCCGAAAACGGCTGACGTTACCCGCGATGCTGCTGCCGGCACTGGGCAACATCGGCATCAACTACGTCGCACCGCTCGTCGTCGCGAAACTCGTCGGCCGCATCGCCGGCGACACCGACACGTCGATCGGATCGATGCTTCCCTACGTCCTCGGCTTCGCCGGCGTGCTGCTGCTCGCGGAGACGTTCTGGCGCATCGGACTGCACTTCCTGAACCGCCTCGACGCCCTCGGCATCGAGCACCTGTACGTACAGGGCATGGACGAGCTGTACGCCAAGGACGCCTCGTTCTTCCACGACAACTTCGCCGGGTCGCTCACCAAGAGGGTCCTGAGCTTCGCCTCCCGCTTCGAGGAGTTCGTCGACACACTGACGTTCTCCGTCGTGGGCAGCTTCGTGCCGCTGATCTTCGGGTCGGTGGTGCTGTGGCGCTACGAACCGCTGCTCGTCGTCGGCCTGTTGACGATGATCGCGGTCACGGCAGTGTGCGTGGCCCCCCTCATCCGCCGTCGGCAGGCCCTCGTCGGACAGCGCGAGGAGGCCATCGCCCGGGTGTCCGGCCACGTGGCCGACAGCCTGATGAACATGGACACGGTCCGGGCGTTCGCCGCCGAGCGGCGCGAGGCCGCCGAACACCGCTCGCGCGTCGCGGAGTCGCGACGGCTCACGTTGCGTTCCTGGGACTACGGCAACCTCCGCATCGACACGCTCGTCGCGCCCCTGTCCGTGCTGACCAACGCCCTGGGCCTGCTGCTCGCCGTCACTCTCGGCGGCGGTGGGAACGGGGTGGAGGCGGTCGTCGTCGCCTTCATGTACTACACCAACGCGACCCGGATCATGTTCGAGTTCAACCAGATCTACCGGCGGCTGGAGAGCTCGATGACGGAGGCCGCCCAGTTCACCGAACTGCTGCTGACGCCACCCGCCCTGCGCGATCCGGAGTCGCCGGAGCCGCTGCGCTCACGGGCCGCCGACGTCCGCTTCGAGCAGGTGACGTTCGCCCACGCGGGAGCACCGCCGCTCTTCGAGTCCCTCGACCTGTCCGTGTGCAGTGGGGCGAAGATCGGCCTGGTCGGCCGGTCCGGCGGTGGCAAGACCACGCTCAGCAGGCTGCTGCTACGGATGTCGGACATCGACGGCGGCAGGATCCTGATCGGCGGTCAGGACATCAGCAGACTGCGCCAGGCCGACGTGCGCGGCATGATCGCGTACGTACCGCAGGACCCGGCGATGTTCCATCGCACGCTGCGGGACAACATCGCGTTCGCCCGGCCCGGCGCCACCGAGGCCGAGATCCGGCGCGCGGCCGAGGCCGCACATGTCACGGAGTTCGCCGACGCATTGCCCGAAGGCTTCGACACGATGGTGGGGGAGCGGGGCGTGAAGCTGTCCGGCGGGCAGCGCCAGCGCGTCGCCCTCGCCAGGGCGATCCTGCGCGACGCGCCGATCCTGCTGCTCGACGAGGCGACCAGCGCACTGGACTCGGAGAGCGAGATCCTCGTCCAGGAGGCGCTGTGGCGGCTCATGGACGGGCGGACGGCCCTCGTGGTGGCGCACCGGCTGAGCACGGTCGCCACCATGGACCGGCTCGTGGTCCTGGACCGCGGCCGGATCATCGAGCAGGGCACGCACCACGAACTGCTCGCGTCGGACGGGGCCTACGCGAAGCTGTGGCAACACCAGTCCGGCGGCTTCCTCGACGACCCGGCCCAGGCGCAGGCGGACCTCATCTGAACGCCGGCGGGCGCGGCCGGGCCCCGGCCGCGCCCGCTCACAGCCACCCCGCACGCTGCGCCTGCAACGCCATCTGGAAGCGGTTAGCGGCACCCAGCCGCGCCATCAGGACCGACAGGCGGCGGAACAGCGTGCGCCGGCTGATGCCCATCTCGCGGGCGATCACGTCGTCGCTCGCGCCCCCGGCGAGGAGCCACAGGAGCCGGCGTTCGCCGGGTGGCAGACCGCTCGGCCGGGTGGTGTGGCCGTGGAAGGGCAGGGCGTTCTGCCAGGACTGCTCGAACAGGGCCACGAGCGCCGAGAGCAGCCCGCACGGCTGCACGACCAGCATCGTGTTGTGCACGTCCGCCTCCTTGATCGACAAGGACACGAGCGCGTACGCGTCGTCGATGATCACGAGCTTGACCGGCACCGAGGGCAGGACCCTGGCCTGTTCGCCGGCCTTGACGCACGGTTCGATGACGTCCCGCAGATGCCCCGGATGCTCCAGCGACTCCCGCGAGTACACGACACGCTGCGTCACCCCGCGGGCGAGCGTGGCCAGCGCGTCGTCCGTCGCCTCTCGCAGCGGGAAGTACGGGGGCGACTCGAACTGCCGGATCTGGTCCCGGGCGCTCGCCCAGGCCTGACGGATCCTCGGGCCGACGGCGTCACCGGTCACGACCTCGACGAGATGGTCGTTGTACGCGGCGAGCCGCTGCCGCCGGAACGAATCGAACGCGCCGCCGACCGCGATGCGCGACTCCTCGACCTCGGCCGCCCGGTGCCGGGCCAGGACCTCCAGCCCCGCGGCGGGCGGCACCGGGGCCACCTCGTCCTCGCCCTCCTCGGCGGCACTGGCCAGACCGGCGTCGACCAGCGCCGCGTACGCCGCGGCGAGCTCCGCACGGGCCAGCCCGGCCGCGGATCCGATCGCGTCCAGCGGGGCGGGGGCCAGCTCCAGCAGCGCCAGATAGACCTGACTCGCCGCCTCATCGATTCCCAGAAGCCGGAGGGCCTCCCCGAGTCTCACGTTCGTCATACCCGCCATTATCGACGGCTTCCGCCCGGGCTGTGGCCGATCTGTGCCAGTGGCGGTCCTGGGCGCCATGCGCCCGCCCTGCGGGATACCGTCCGAGAGCCGCCGACGACCGGCGGCAGCCAGACCCTGTCCGGAGTCCCGCTGCGCCCGCGCTCCGCGCGGACGACGCGGGACTCCGGACAAAACCTGGGACGCGCGTCCGGAGGTACTCCTCCGGCCCCCGCGCCGAGGAACAATCCCGAAGAAGGAGCATGAAGTGGCGAAGGGCCGAAAGAACGGTCTCTACTCAGGGATCTCCGAGGAACTGTCCGCGCTGATGCGGACCGGGTGGGCCGACACCGAGCAGCACGACCTGCGGCCCGACGAGCAGGCCCCGCACGCGGCCCTGCGCCGCGCCGCGCTCTCCGCGCGCTTCCCCGGCGAGCGCCTCGTGATCCCCTCCGGCAACCTCAAGGTCCGGTCGAACGACGACACGTACCCCTTCCGCCCGCACTCGGGCTACGTACACATGACGGGCGACCGGGCCCGGGACGGCGCGCTCGTCCTCGAACCGCGCCCGGACGGCGGCCACGACGCCTACTGCTTCCAACTGCCCCGGGACAGCAGGGACAACAACGAGTTCTGGACGGGCCCCACGGCGGAACTCTGGATGGGCCGGCGCCGCTCCCTCGCCGAGTCGGAACGCGTACTCGGGCTGCCCTGCCGCGACGTCCGCACGGCGGCCGGCGACCTGGCGGCCGTGTCCGGTGTGCCGACCCGGATCGTGCGCGGTGTCGACCCGGCCCTGGAGGCCGCCGTCAGCACCGACGAGGAGCGCGACGACGACCTCGAAGAGGCGCTCAGCGACCTCCGCCTCGTCAAGGACGACTGGGAGATCGGCGAACTCCGCAAGGCGGTCGACTCCACCGTGCGCGGGTTCACCGACGCGGTCGGCGAGCTCTCCGGGGCGGTCGCCTCGTCCGAGCGGTGGATCGAGGGCACGTTCCTGCGCCGCGCGCGCCTGGAGGGGAACTCCGTGGGCTACGGCACCATCTGCGCCGCGGGTGAGCACGCCACGATCATGCACTGGACGGACAACGACGGCCCGGTGCGCCCGGGAGAACTGCTCCTGTTCGACGCCGGCGTGGAGACGCACACCCTTTACACCGCCGACGTCACCCGCACGCTGCCGATCAGCGGAACGTTCACGCCCGTGCAACGCAGGGTCTACGACGCGGTGTACGAGGCCCAGGAAGCCGGCTTCGCCGCCGTCAAGCCGGGCGCCGCGTACCGCGACTTCCACGAGGCGGCCCAGCGTCACCTCGCGGTCCGGCTGGTCGAGTGGGGCTTCATCGAGGGCCCGGCCGACCGTGCCTACGAACTCGGCCTCCAGCGCCGCTTCACCATGGCGGGCACCGGGCACATGCTCGGTCTGGACGTCCACGACTGCGCGCAGGCCCGGCACGAGGAGTATGTCGGCGGCGCCCTGGAGCCGGGCATGGTCCTCACGGTCGAGCCCGGTCTGTACTTCCAGCCGGACGACCTCACCGTCCCCGAGGAGTGGCGCGGCATCGGCGTCCGGATCGAGGACGACCTGCTCGTGACCGCGGACGGCCACGAGAACCTGTCGGCGGGCCTGCCCCGCTCGGCCGACGACGTCGAGACGTGGATGGCCCGGTTCGCGGGCTGAGCACGGGCGGCGGACCCGGCCGCGCCGACGGGCCCCGGCCTGTTCGTCGGCGCGACCGGGCCCCTCGTACCCTGTGTCCCGTGTCAGCCTCCCGTCTTCACCGCACCGCCGTCCTCGTCCTGGAGGGCGCGAAGCCGCTCGACGTCGGGATCCCCGCGCAGGTGTTCACGACGCGCGCCAGCATGCCGTACGAGGTGCGGGTGTGCGGCGCGGCGCCGGGACTCGTGACCGGTGGTGACGGGCTGTCGTACCACGTCGCCGACGGTCTCGACGCGCTGGAGTGGGCCGACATCGTCTTCATCCCTGGCTACCGCTTTCCGGACCGGGACGACCCGCCGCAGGCCGTCGTCGACGCGCTCGTCGCCGCCCACGACCGGGGCGCACGGCTCGCGGCCATCTCGACGGGGGCCTTCGCCCTCGCCGCCACGGGCCTGCTCGACGGCAGGCGGGCGACGACACACTGGCACTACGCGCGGGCGCTCGCGGCGAAGCACCCGCTCGTCCAGGTCGACGAGAACGTGCTGTTCGTCGACGAGGGCAGCGTCCTGACCTCGGCGGGCGCCGCCTCCGGGATCGACCTGTGCCTGCACATCCTGCGCGGCGACCTCGGGGTGGCCGCGGCCAACCACGCGGCCCGGCGGCTGGTGGCGGCGCCCTACCGGAGCGGCGGCCAGGCGCAGTACGTGCCGCGCAGCGTGCCCGAACCGCTCGGCGAACGGTTCGCCGCCACCCGAGAATGGGCGCTGCACCGCCTCGGTGAGCCGCTCACCCTCGACGCCCTCGCCCGGCACGCGGCGGTCTCGCCGCGCACGCTCTCGCGCCGCTTCGTCGAGGACACCGGCTACACCCCGATGCAGTGGGTCATGCGGGCCCGCATCGATGTGGCCCGCGAACTGCTGGAGCGCTCCGAGCAGAGCATCGAGCAGATCGCCGCCGAGACCGGACTCGGAACGGGCGCCAATCTGCGGCTCCACTTCCAGCGCATTCTCGGCACCACACCGAGCGAGTACCGGCGCACGTTCGCCCGAGCCGAGTAGCCCGGCGCCCGGTGGCGCGATCCTTTCGAACCATGGCGCTCACGCCGCTGCCGCGACAGGGGTGCGGCGAGCGAACCTTGGTGGCGAACCGCAGGGACGAAGGGACACCCCATGACTCGCATCGCCATCAACGGATTCGGCCGCATCGGACGCAACGTGCTGCGCGCACTGCTGGAGCGCGACAGCGACCTCGAAGTCGTCGCCGTCAACGACCTCACCGAGCCCGCCGCTCTCGCGCGGCTGCTCGCCTTCGACTCGACGTCCGGCAGGCTGGGGCGCCCGGTGACACTCGACGGGGACGTCCTCGTCGTCGACGGCCGGCGCATCAAGGTGGTCGCCGAGCGCGATCCTGCGCAGCTTCCGTGGGCCGCGCTCGACGTCGACATCGTGCTGGAGGCCACCGGCCGTTTCACGTCGGCCAAGGCCGCCCGCGCCCACATCGACGCGGGCGCGAAGAAGGTGCTCGTCAGCGCTCCCTCCGACGGCGCCGATGTGACACTCGCGTTCGGGGTCAACACCGACGCGTACGACCCGGCCCTGCACACGATCGTCTCGAACGCCTCGTGCACGACCAACGCACTCGCGCCGCTGGCCAAGGTCCTCGATGAACTCGCGGGTATCGAGCACGCCTTCATGACGACGGTGCACGCCTACACGCAGGAGCAGAACCTGCAGGACGGCCCGCACCGCGACGCCCGCCGCGCCCGCGCCGCCGGCGTGAACATCGTGCCGACCACGACCGGTGCCGCCAAGGCGATCGGCCTGGTGCTGCCCAACCTCGAAGGCAAGCTGTCGGGCGACTCGATCCGCGTACCGGTGCCGGTGGGCTCGATCGTCGAACTCAACACCACCGTCGCCCGCGACGTGTCGCGCGAGGACGTGCTGGCGGCCTACCGCGCCGCGGCGGAGGGCCCGCTCGCCGGGGTCCTGGAGTACTCCGAGGACGCGCTCGTCTCGTCCGACATCACGGGCAACCCGGCCTCGTCGATCTTCGACTCGGAGCTCACCCGTGTCGAGGGCCGGCACATCAAGGTCGTCGCCTGGTACGACAACGAGTGGGGCTTCTCGAACCGTGTCATCGACACGCTCCAGCTCCTCGCCAACGGCTGACCGGCCACCGGGGCCCCTGGGCAGGCGCTGAGCGCCGCCCCGAGGCCCCGGCCGGTGTGGCGACGCTCAGGAAGCGATCGCCATGTCGAAGAGGTGGACGTTCGCGTTCGCCGGCAGGACCACGAACTCGACCGTCCTGGACGGGTCCAGCGCGATGGAGTTGGCGAACACCCGGTACTGCACCGTGGCGTTGCCGTACCCGTCGGGCCGGTTGCGGCCGTCCGTCGACTTGACCAGGGTCGCGCCGTGGGCGTCGGCCGGGTCGAACGACCAGTTGGGGAAGCCGAACGACTCCGTGGTGGAGGTGCCGTCGGTGTAGAAGACGGTGGCCTTGCCCGTGGCACCGCTCCCGACGCCAGAACCGAGGAACACCAGCTCGGAACCCTTGCCGGCCAGCGCGACGGCCTGCCCTGCACTGCCCACGTTGTCCTTCGTGCCGGCGGGCACGTCCGGCCACGTCAGGGTGGCGCCCAGCGCGTCGACCTTCGCTCCGGGCGTCAGGCCCACCGCGGCGAGCTTCTGCGCCGAGAAGCTGTTGCCCTCGCCGTCGTAGTTCCCGGCCGTGGTGGCGGACTCGTCGGTGATCGCCACGCCGTTGTACGCCGCCGCGAGGTTCGCCTGCGGTGTTCCGGAGCGGTCGGTCCGGGTGCCGGTGGCCGTCCCGAGGCCGTCGCCGCCCTGGTACGTCGCCGTCGCCGTGAACGTACGGATCACGAACCCGGACCGCTTCTCGGGGACCTGGATCCGGAACGTCGCGGAGGCCGAGGCACCCGTCGCGAAGGATCCGGACACGCTCTGCACGGAAGGCTGGACCGCCCACCCGACGGGCCCGGCGAACGACACCTTGAGCGAACGCAGGCGCTGCGGTGCGGAGTTCTTGACCGTGACCTTCACCGTGGAGATGACCGGTCCGTCGAGGTCAACGGGAGAGACGGTCACCTCGGTCTGCGACTCGGCGGCCGCGGCCGGCGGGGCGGGTGCTGCCGAGGCGGCCTGCGCGGGAACGAGCAGGACCGCTGCCGCCACGGCGGCGGCTCTGAGCGGGCGGATCAGTCGGGCCGGTCTCATGGCGTGCTCCTTCAAGAGGGAGGTCATCAGGCGACGGGGGGCATCTCGGTGGTGCGCGAGTCGAGTCCCATGCGCAGGTTGACCCAGGAGCCACGGGTGAAGTCCGGGATCTCCACCGGACGCCCCTTGGCGGCGAGGGACATGACGCTCAGCGGAACCGGCGCGCACCACGAGGCGGAGTCGTAGACGTCGATGTCGGGGACGAGCCCGGCGCGCATCAACTGGACCGTGCGCCACTGCAGGACGTAGTCCATGCCGCCGTGCCCGCCGTTCTCGGCGTCGTCGGCGAGCTCCTTCCACAGCCAGTGGTCGAACTCCTTGCGGTACGTCTCGAAGTCGCGCCAGGTGTCGCCGCCGTGGTCCGGCTCGAAGTAGACACGGGCGTCGGTGGACGAGGTGCCCGCGTAGTCCTCGAAGATGCCGCGGCTGCCGACGAGCGAGTTGATCCGGCTGTACGGGCGGGGCGCGCTCACCGCGTGCTCGGCCCGGATCGTCCGGCCGTTCGCCGTGCGGATCTGGCAGGTGACCAGGTCGCCGTTGATGTACGTCTCGTTCCAGGACGGGTGCGACTTCGGCATGAAGCGCTCGCGGTAGTCGGCGAGTCCCTTCGGTGCCGTCGCGGTCGCCGTCAGCGTGGTCATCCGGTCGCCGCGGTTGATGTCCATGGCGGCGGCGATGGGGGCCAGACCGTGCATGGCGTAGAAGGACGCGGTCGAGCGGGTGTGCCACAGACGGCGCCAGGAGTCGGTGTAGTAGGTGTCGGAGAACAGCAGGGAGCGCAGGTCATGGAGGTAGCCGCCATGACCGTTGGTGAGGTCGCCGAACACGCCCTCGTGACCCATCTTGAGCATGGCCAGCTCGTTGCGGCCGTAACTGCAGTTCTCGGACAGCATCAGGTTCTTGCGGGTGCGCTCCGAGGTGTCCACGAGGTCCCAGAGCTCGTCGAGCTCCGTCGCGATGGGGAGCTCGACGACGACGTGCTTGCCGGCCAGGAGCGATGCCTTGCCCTGCTCGTAATGGAACTCCCAGGGCGTCGCTATGTAGATGAGATCGATGTCGTCGCGCTTGAGCATCTCGGCGTAGCTGCCGGCGGACCCGCCGAACTCCGCCGGACGCGGCTTTCCGGCCGCCACCAGCTGGTCGGCGGTGCGCTTGGCACGGTCGGCGCGGATGTCGCAGACCGCCGTCACGACGCACCCGGGGACGGCCGCCCATCCCGGGGTCATGGTGGAACCCCGGTTGCCGAGCCCGATCACACCGACGCGCACGGTCGCGTAGGTCTCGAAGGGGACGTTGACCATGGACTTCTGCCCCGCCCGCCGACGGGGGGCGGCTGCTGAGGTGAGTGCGGAGGCCGCGGCGGAACCGGGGGCCGCCGAAGCGGGGGTAGCCGATCCGAGGCCGACGGCGAGCGCCCCCGTGGCCAGCGTTCCTCCCAGGACCAAACGGCGTGAGACTGCAGGGATTTCAGGCATGCGACAACGCTCCTTGCTACGCGACCGGCATCACTGGCGGGGACGACTCTCGCCGGAACGACAGTGACATGTCAAGAGTTGCTCACCATTGCCGAGTTTCGAGCATTAGCAAACATTCGATCGTCGCCGGGTGGTTCCGCGCGCGTGCACACGCTGTGTCCCCTACGCTGCTGCTCGTTCGTCGTGTGGGTGAGAGCCCACTCACTTCGGAGGATGCGATGCAGTACGCCCTGCTGATCTACGCGGCGCCCGACCAGGAGGAAGCGCTGTCGGACGAGGAACGCGAGGCGGCGTATGCCGAGTACCTGACGCTGGCCGACGACACGCGGTGTGTCGCGGCGGCGCAGTTGCAGCCCGTCGAGATGACGACGGGCGTGCGCGTGGCCGGCGGCCGGACACTGATGACGGACGGCCCGTTCGCGGACACCAAGGAGGTGCTCGGCGGCATCTGCCTGATCGAGGCAGCGGATCTGGACGAGGCGGTCGAGATGGCGTCGCACGTCCCGGCCGCCCGCTACGGCGGCGTGGTGGAGATTCGGCCGGTGGTGCGGCGCTGACCGGGCTGGAGGAGGTCTTCCGGGACGAGTGGGGCCGGGTGCTGGCCCAACTGGTCGGGTACCTCGGTGACTTCGACAGGGCCGAGGACGCCGCACAGGAGGCGTTCGCGATCGCCGCCGAGCGCTGGCCCACGTCGGGCGTGCCCGACAGGCCGGGTGCGTGGCTCGTCACGACGGCCCGCAACCGGGCGATCGACCGGATCCGCCGGGAGCGGACCCTGGCCGGAAAGATGCATCTCCTGCCGGCACCGGAGGCCGTCATGGACGAGTTCGACGACACAGCGGTCAAGGACGAGCGCCTGGAACTGATCTTCACGTGCTGCCACCCCGCGCTGTCGCCGGAGGGGCAGGTGGCGCTCACGCTGCGGGCCCTCGGGGGTCTGGAGACCGCTGAGATCGCCCGGGCGTTCATGGTGTCCGAGGACACCATGAAGCGGCGCCTGTCCCGCGCCAAGGCGAAGATCAGGGCGACCGGAATCCCGTTCGCCGTGCCCGCGGCGCACCTGCTGTCCGACCGTGTCGACGCGGTTCTGACCGTCATCTACCTGATCTACAACGAGGGCTACCGGGGCCGGGTCGACCTGGGTGCCGAGGCCATCCGCCTGGGACGCGTGCTCGCCGGGCTCATGCCGGACGAGCCGGAGGCGCACGGGCTGCTGGCGCTGATGATGATCCACCACGCCCGGCGGCACGCCCGGTTCGCCGGTGAGGACCTCGTACTGCTCGGCGACCAGGACCGGACGCTGTGGGACGTGCGGCAGATCGCGGAGGGGAGGGCGGTGCTCGACCGCGCCTTCGCACTGGGTGGGCGCGGCGCCTATGTCGTACAGGCGGTGATCGCGTCGATGCAGACACGGCAGCCGGTCGACTGGCCGCAGATCGCCGCGCTGTACCGCCGACTGGTCGAACTCACCGGCTCGCCGGTCGTCGAGCTCAACCATGCCGCAGCGCTCGCCCAGGCGGGCGAGCCCGCCGCGGCACTGCGCGCCGTCGACCGTCTCGACCTCGACGGCTACCTCTACTACCACTCGACCCGTGCCGAACTGCTGCGGCGCCTGGGCCGGGCCGCCGACGCCCGGACCGCCTACCGCCGGGCGATCGATCTGGCCACCTCGACACCCGAGCGGCGGTTCCTGAACCGGCGGCTCGAAGAATCCTGACCCGGGCTGTCCCCCGGACGGGGTCCCGTTCGTCTTCCAGGTATGAGGGACAACCCTGAACCATGGAGGACGTCATGAGCTCCGCCCCATCCAGTGCCGCGATTCCGGGCTGTCCGGCCGGCACCTGGAAGGCCGACCCAGCACGCTGCGAGATCTCCTTCTCCGTCCGCTTCCTCACGGTCGGCACGGTGCACGGCCGGTTCACCGGCTGCGACGCCACGATCGTCACGCGCGAGGAACCGCTGGGCTCGGCGCTGACCGCGACGATCGACGTGGCGTCCGTCGACACCGGCAACGCGAAGCGGGACACGCACCTGCGCTCCGCCGACTATCTCGACGTGGAGAGCCACCCGACGATGAGCTATCGCTCCACCGGCATCCGCGGGAGCGGTGGCGGCTGGATCGTGGACGGTGAGCTGACCCTGCACGGTGTCACCCGGCAGGTGCCTCTGGCCGTCGAGGCGAACGGGTTCGGCCCGGGGCCGTCCGGCGCTCAGCAAGCCACCTTCTCCGCGACCGCGCGGATCGACCGGCGCGACTTCGCCGTCACCGCCCGGACGGACGGCGGCGGTGTCCTGGTCGGCTACAAGGTATCGATCAGCCTGGTGATCCAGGCCGTCCTCCACAAGTGATCCGAGGAGAAGCACCATGTCGACAGAGCAGGAAGCCCGCAACAAAGCGACGTTCAGCCGCTTCCACGACGCGGTGAACAGCAGCGACCTGGACGTCGTCTCCAGGACGATCGACGAGGTCGTCGCCCCGGATCTGCTGTTCCACGCACCCGTGCCGAGCGGCGGGACGGGGGTGGAGGCACTCAAGCAGGTATGGGCTGTGCTTCTGCGTGCCTTTCCCGGCATTCGCGTCACGGTCCAGGACGTGATCGCGGAGGGGGACAGGATCGTCAGCAGACAGACCGTCACCGGCACCCACCTGGGCGAGTACCGGGGCCTCCCGCCGACCGGCCGGTCCGTCACGTACGACGAGATCTTCATCCTCCGCTTCGACGGCGGCCACATCGCGGAGATCTGGGGGGTGGTCGACGTCTTCGCGCAGCTGCGCCAGCTCGGCATGATCCCCGGGAGCGCTCCGTGACCGCAGGCCACGGAGACGACGAGCCCGGTGGGCCGATGAGGCGTGACGACACCCCTCATCGGCCCACCGGGCACCGTCGCGGCCGCCCGGTCAGGCCGTGGCCGCCACCGAACGTGCCGCGGGCTGCTCCGGGTTCCGCCGGGACATGCGCAGACCGGCCAGCGTGATGAAGACCGTGGAGAACACGGCGGAGAGGGCGAACGCCGTGAAGCCCCAGTTCGCGGCTCCGTTGGCGAGCAGCTGACCACCCAGCCAGGGGCCGAACACGGCACCGAAGCGGCCCATTCCGGAGGTCCAGCCCACGGCCGTGGCCCGGTTGGCGGAGGTGGAGTAGCCGGCCACCGTCGCGTAGATCATCGTTTGGGCGCTGTTGAGGAACAGGCCGGTGAGGAAGACCACCGTGAAGGTCAGTCCGAGCGGCATGTGGACGCTCAGCAGATAGACGCCGACGGCCGTCAGCAGGAACCAGATCGCGGAGATACGTGCGGCGCCGAAGCGGTCGGCGCAGCGGCCCGCGACGAGCATCCCCACGATCCCGCCGAGGTTGAAGACGACGACGAAGTTCAGCGAGGAACCGAGCTCGTAGCCCTCGCCGCGCATCATGGTGGGCAGCCAGGTGGCGACGCCGTAGACGAGCAGCAGACCGCCGAA
The DNA here is from genome assembly GCF_044458665.1 of Streptomyces sp. NPDC050422. Lineage (NCBI taxonomy): Bacteria > Bacillati > Actinomycetota > Actinomycetes > Kitasatosporales > Streptomycetaceae > Streptomyces > Streptomyces sp. NPDC050422. The sequence continues at coordinate 108,539 of NZ_JBITIE010000011.1, read as the reverse complement.
CGAGGCCAGCCAGAACATCAGCGTCTGGATCCACTCCCTGCCCCGGAACAGCTGGGCGAGGGCGTACCAGCGGTCGCCGGCTGCCCGGGCCTCCTTGGCCGCCGTAGGCATCTCGACGTTGTAGCGCGTCGCGAGTTCATGTGCCTCGGTGGTACGCCCCTTGGCGACCAGGAAGCTCAGCGACTCCGGCAGGTACCGGGCGACCAGCGGCACCGCTATGACCAGCGGGACCACGCAGACCCAGAAGGCCGCACGCCAGCCGAGGGGTTCCACGATCCACAGGGCGACGTACGCGGAGAGGATGCCGCCGACGTGATGGGCGGTCATCAGTGCGCCGATGACGAAAGCGCCGCGGGCGCGCGGGGCGTAGTCCGAGACCATCGTGATCGCGGTCGGCAGCAGGCCGCCGAGGCCGAGACCGGCCAGCGTCCGGCCGAGGCCGAACACGGCGACCGTGGGGGCCGCCGCGCAGAGAGCCGAGGCCAGGGAGAACAACGCGGTGCAAGCCATGATCATCTTCTTGCGCCCGATGAGGTCGGTGAGCGTGCCCGAGGAGAGGGCGCCGACCAGCATCCCGAACGTGGCGTAACTGCCGAGGTCGCCGGCCATGGACGGTTCGAGGCCCAGGGCGTGCTGCTCCAGCATGTGGGGCAGCACCGAGCCGTAGATGAACATGTCGAGGCCGTCGAAGAGCACGACCAGCCAGCACAGTGCGATGACCAGCATGGCCATTCTGTTGCCGCGGGCGGCAGGGGCGAGCGAGGAGGACATCGTTGTTTCCTCTCGTCCGGGAGGAGAGTCCCTGGAGGTTGGGAAGAGGGGTGGTCGGCGCGGCTCAAGCCGCCGACCCGACGCGAGGCGAGATACGCGCTCGCAGTGATGGCCTTGACGGTAGAAACACCGGAAGAGTGTGTCAACGCTTTTGTTGACAATCGTAGAAACGATTTGGCCCCGGTTCGGAGTGCTGCCGGACCGGGGCCGAACGGTGGTGCAGGACGTCAGGCGACGGGCGGCGTTCCGTGGGTGTGGAACGACTCGATGGTGCGCAGACCCCAGGCCTGCCCCTTGGCGCGCTCGGCCTCGGTCCAGGTGATCAGGGGCCAGTCGGGGGCCAGTACCAGGCGGGTGAGCGGGTTGCAGAGTTCGATGCGGTTGCCGCCCGGCTCGTAGACGTACAGGAAGAACGTCTGCTGGATGGCGTGCTTGTGCGGGCCCGTCTCGATGAACACGCCGGTGTCCAGGGCGAGATCGGCGGCGCGCAGGATGTCCTCGCGGGTGTCGGCGGCGAATGCGATGTGGTGGAGCCGGCCGCTCGACCCCGTCCAGTCCTCGGTGTAGACGAGGTCGTAGGACTTGTTGGTGAACGTCAGCCACTGGGCCGCGATCTTTCCGCTGTCGAGCCGGATCTGCTCGGTGGGGCGGGCGCCGAGGACCTCGCGGTGGAAGTCGCCGTTGGCTGCGACATCCGCGCCCAGGAAGTTGACGTGGTCCAGTCGGCGTACGCCCACGCCGTGGCCCGGTTTGGCCTGTGGCTGGTTCTTGAGGCCCGGCCGCAGTTCGTCCGGCGCCTCGTACCACTCGCTTTCCCAGTACAGGGCCAGCTCGTGGCCGTCGGGGTCGGTGGTGACGTACAGCCGGCCGATGCCCGGCTCGTCCTCGACCCAGCGGCCCGGCCGGCCCGCCGCCTCGATGGCCGCGACCCGGCGGCGGAGCGCGTCCTTGCTGGAGGTGCGCAGGGCCGTGCGGCGGATCCCGGGGGTGGTGTGGGCGGTGAGCGTGAGGCTGTGATGTTCGTAGTCGTCCCAGGTCCGCAGATACACGGAGTCGCCGGAGCGGCCGTTCTCGGTCAGACCGAGGAAGTCGGTGAAGAAGCGGACGCTGGCGTCCAGGTCGGGGGTGAGCAGTTCGACATGGCCGAGGTGGGCGATGTCTCCGAGCGGCGGGGTCATCTGCGACTCCTAGAAGTGCGGGGTGCGGGAGGGCTGTTCCGGGTGTGGGTCAGGCGGGGCGAGGGAAGACGGCGCCGTCGAAGATCTTTCGCGCGGTACGTACGACAGCGGTGCGGCCGGCTCCGGGAAGGGCCCCCTTCGCCCCCTGCTCGACGGCCGACTCGATGTCGAGGAACCCCGTGGGGTGCTCTATGCGCAGCCGGTCGCCGTGGGCGGGCAGCCGCGCCACGTTCTCGCCGACGCCGCCCGCGATGCGCAGCCCGGCGGCCACACTCGCGGCGCCCAGTACGCCGATGGACGTGTGGCAGCGCACCGGAATGAACGTGCGCGTCGACACGGCGCCGCCGTGTCGCGGCGGCGCCAGCAGGCTGACCTTGGGCACGGTGGTGCCGGTGACATCGCCGAGGCCCATCAATATCCCTGCTTCGAGGCGAAGTTCGAGGATCTGCCGGGTCAGGGCCGGGTTCGCCTCCAGCTCCTTCGGATCCTCGTAGCCGGTGAGCCCCAGCGCCGGAGCGGCGACCAGGACCGTCGGCATGCCGTTGTCCACGCACGTCACCGAGAGGCCGGCAAGCGTGTCGCGGACGCTGCCCGTGGGCAGCAGGGGACTGCTGCCCGGCGGGAACTCGATCACCACCGGCGCGGCGGTCCCCGGCACCCCGGAGATGTTGGCGGCGCCTTCGTACGAGACGTACCCACCCGGAGTGGGGAAGGTCGCGGTGGCGAGATCCCCGGTGTTGAGCATGCGGATCCGCACCGAGGTCTCCACCGGGCCAGGGGTGACCAGGCCGCGCTCGACGGCGAAGGGGCCGACTCCCGCGAGCAGATTGCCGCAGTTCTGACGGTCCGACACCTCAGGTGCGGTGACGCCGACTTGGAGGAAAAGGTAATCGACTTCGGCGTCGGGGCCGGGTGACGGGCAAACCACCGCCACCTTGCTGGTGAGGGGGTGTGCCCCGCCCAGTCCGTCGATCTGGCGGGCATCGGGGCTGCCCATTATCCGCAGCAACAGGTCGTCACGCAGGGCCGGTTCGGCGGGCAGGTCCTCCGTCAGGAAGTAGCCGCCCTTGGAGGTGCCGCCGCGCAGGAGCATGCAGCGCACCCCGGCGGGCGCGGTCACCGCCCGCGCCCGGACGTGTCCGCGGCGTACTCGTCGTACTGCTGGTACCGGACGCCGAGGCGTACGAGCGTCTCGCGCAGCCCGTACCGGTCAAGACCCAGCTGCCCCTCGGCGAACGCGGCGCGTGACGCCTCTTCCTTCACCGTGCGTGCCTGCGACAACGCGACCGCCTCCGTGGCCTGTTCGCGCGGAACGCACATCACGCCGTCGTCGTCGGCGAGGATCACGTCACCGGGACGGATGATCCGGCCCCCGATCGCGACCGGCACATTGACCGATCCGCCGGTCGCCTTGACCGTGCCCTGGGCGCAGACCGCGGCCGCCCAGACGGGAAAGCCCATCTCGCGCAGCTCGGCGGTGTCGCGGACCCCGGCATTGGTGACCAGGCCGCGCACGCCCCGGTACCGCAGCGCCGTGGCGAACAGCTCGCCGAACATACCGTCGGTGGAGGGCGAGGTGGTGGTGACCACGAGAAGGTCGCCCTCGCCACACTGCTCGACGGCCGCATGGATCATGAGGTTGTCGCCGGGCCAGCTGAGCACGGTGACCGCGGTGCCCGCCACCCGTACGTCCTGCTGGATCGGGCGCAGGTGCGGGCCGAGGAGACCGGTGCGGCCCAGGGCCTCGTGCACCGTGGCCACGCCGTAGCCGGCCAGCGCCGTCACGTCCTCGCCGGCCGCCTTCGGGGGGCGGGTGACGATGACGCCGCTCATGCCAGCTCCCCGGTGACCTGCGGGTAGGGGCGCATGTACGCCTCGGCCCAAGTGGTGTGCGAAAGCCCGAGGTTGGGGCCCGCGTTGCGCTTGAGCTGGACACCGCGCCGTTTGCCGAGGTCCGTGTAGTACTCCCACAGGTGCTGCTGGGCCGTCAGGCACTCCATGGCCTTGCGCTTGGTCTCCCAGACCTCGGTGATGTCCAGCAGGACCTCGGGCGTGAACCCGCACATCTCCGGCTGGTGCGGTTCGAAGAAGAACACCGGGGGAGCCCCGATGATCTCGCCCTCGGCCGGGTAGCCGATCGCCTGGGCCAGCACGCGTGCGTCCAGCGCCATGCGCGCGGCCGCCGGGTGGTCCCCGTTGTACGGGTCGGTGAGGGGATGGGTGAGGACCACGTCCGGCTGCGCCTCGCGGTAGACGGACACCAGCCGGTCGGTGAGCTCCGGGGTGACCGGCAGCGGGTAGTCGCCGGCGTCGAAGAAGACGATCCCGGCGCCGAGCGCCGCCGCGGCGCGCTCGGCCTCCTGGCGGCGGATCGCCTTGATCTCCGCCAACTGCTTGCCCTCGCGCCATGCCTTGGCGGACTCGCCCCGTTCGCCGAAGGTCAGGCACGCGATGGTGACCTTCTCCCCGCGGGAGGCGGCGAGGGCTATCGCGCCGCCCGCCCGCCATACGAAGTCCCCGGCGTGCGCGGTGATCACCAGCGTCGATCGTGGGGTGGCGGGCACCTTGCCGTGCGTCATTGCGAACTCTCCTTGGTGACAGGTGTACTCCCGCCCCGAGTCGCGTCAGTCGTCGCGCAAGGCGTCGATCACGCTGCCGAGGTGGGCGCGGACGGCTGCTTCCGCCGCCTGCGGGTCCCTGGCCGTGATCGCCTCGATCACGGCCAGGTGCTCGCCCAGGGATTTCTGTGGACGGCCCGGCCTGAGCGCCAACTGGAACTGATGGCGCACGATTTGGCCGTTCAGCCGCTCCAGGAGCCCGACGGCCGTCTGCTGGCCGGAGAACTCCCGGATCAGTGCGTGCAGCCGGTGGTTGAGCTCGGAGTAGGTCATCGGCTCGCCGTCGGCGACCGCCTTGGCCATCGCCGCGCCCGTCGCCGCCAGCTCGGCCAGCTGCTCCTCGGTGGCCTCGGCGGCCGCCTTGGCGGCGCAGAGTCCTTCGAGGACCATCCGGCACTCGGTGATGGCGACCGCTTCCTCCTTGGTCACCACGCGGACGCGTGATCCGCGGTTACGGATCCGCTCCACCAGCCCCTCGGATGCCAGCTCCAGAAGTGCCGCCCGGATGCTGGCCCGGGTGACACCGAACTGCTCGGCGAGTTCGTCCTCCACCAGCCGCTGGGCCGGTGCCATCTCCCCTTGCAGAATCGCCTGTCGCAGCTCCCCGAGTGCGTGCTGTTTGGCCTGCTCTCCGGAACTGGGACGCGCTTCCTTCGGCATCAATGCCCTCCCTGAGTGAGTGCCTGTCGAACGTAAACTTACGCCAACAGGATTGTCAACAATCTCGTTGCCAAGTCTTGCGCGGAGATCCACGCGGGGCTACGTTCCTCGCCGTGGAGCCGCTCCGGAGCCGCATGGCGGCGGCGTCCCACGCATCGAGGCCGCATCCGCCGCCTCGCTCCACCTCTCCTGTACGCACCCACAAGCCCGGCTTACGGGCACGAGCCCCGGGCCGCGATCGAACGGAGTCCGGTATGCCCATACCCTCACGCTGGTTCCGACGGAAAACGGCTGCCGTACTGGCCACCCTCGCCGCCGTGCTCGCCCTTGCGGGCGGGACGGGCATGGCGCTCGCCGACAGCACGGCAGGCAACGGTTCGGACACCGCCGCGGCCTCGGCCGCCGCCCTGGCGACGACGGCCGTTTCCTCCGGTACCGCACCGGCCCTTCCCTGTTCCGGAATCGCCGCACTCGACCTGGCGGCCGACGTACCCGGCGTGCCCTTCGAGATCAGCTCCGCGACGGAGCTGGCGGCCGGCAGCAACACGCTCGGGAACTGGGCAGCCTGCTACGTCAAAGGTGTGATCGCGCCACAGATCCACTTCGAGCTCCGGCTGCCCGAGAGCGGCTGGCAGTCGAACTACCTTCAGGTCGGCTGCGGCGGCCTCTGCGGAAACGTGAACACGGGCAGCGCTGCCGCCTCCAGCGGCTGTGTACCGCTGACCACCGGAGCCTTCGCCGTCGCTTCCAGCGACGAGGGGCATTCCCAGGGCGGTGGACTGTTCTCCACCGATCCCACGCTGCGCGCCGACTTCGGCTACAAGTCCGACCACCAGCTCGCGCAGGCGGCCAAGGCGATCATCAAGAAGTACTACGGGCAGGCGGCCGCCCACTCCTACTTCGACGGCTGCTCGCAGGGTGGCCACCAGGCACTGACCGAGGCGCAGCGCTACCCGGACGACTTCGACGGCATCATCGCCGGCGCCCCCGCCAACAACTTCACCGCGCTGAACACCTTCTCCCACGCCTGGACGGCCCAGTCCGTGTTCCTCGGCGGCGGCCCCGCCACGCTCACCACCGCCGATCTGGCACCGCTGCACGAGGCGGTCCTCAGGGGCTGCGCCGCCACCGACGGAATCATCGCGGACCCGCTGGGCTGCACCTGGGATCCGGCCACCCTCACATGCCGGGCAGGGCAGACCTCCACACCCGCGGACTTCTGCCTGAACACCGACCAGGTCGCCACACTCCACCGGATCTACTCCGGCCCCACCGACAAGCACGGCAAGCTGCTGTACCCCGGCTACCAGCTGCGCGGCTCCGAACTCAACTGGGCCGGGGTCATCGTGCCGGCTCAGGCCACCGGCACCAGCGGAGACGTCAACTTCGTCAAGGAGACCCTGCGCTACCAGGTCTTCGACAGCCCGCAACCCACGCTCACCTACCGGGACATCGAGTTCACCGAGGCCTACTACAAGAAGATCGTCCGGCCCAACGAGGGCATGTACGACGCCACCGACCCGGACCTCGAGGCATTCAAGGCGAGCGGCGGCAAGCTGATCCTCTGGCACGGACTGGGCGACCAGCACATCCCGGCCGTCGGCACCATGGCGTACTACAAGGCCGTGCAGAAGACGATGGGCGGCACGGCGGCGACGGCGAGCTTCGCCCGGCTGTTCCTCCTCCCGGGCGTCGCGCACTGCGGCGGCGGACAGGGCCCGAGCGACTTCGACGCGCTGACCGCAGTCGTCGACTGGGTCACGAAGGGTGAGGCACCCGGCAGTCTGATGACCACGTCCACCGACAGCGTAGGGAAGGCCACGGCCACCCGCCCCGTCTACCCCTTCCCGTACGTCGCCGAGAACACCACCGGGGGCCCTGCCGACGAGGCCGGCAGCTACACCCCCGTCGCATCCATCGCAGAGGCGGGCCTGACGCTGAACTGGCTCGGTTCCTTCCGGTCCGGATACGAGACCGTCGGCAACTGGGTCAACGGCAAATGGCTGGTCACCAAGGGCAAAGCCTGACCGGGTGACGTGAGCACAGCCGACGAGTGACGCCGTGCGGTGCGGCCCCGTTTCCCGACGGGGGCTCACCGTATGCCCGGCTGCCCCGCCCCACTTGGCACCGCCGTCGCCCATTCCCGGCAGGGAATTGCCGGTACGTCGCGCCCGGCGCAGGATCTCGTCCGAAGCGATCCACCGGGCAAGGAGTTCACACGTGACCCAGACCGACCCTCAGGACCTGGCCAACCGCTACATCGCCCAGTGGGTGGTGCCGGACGCCGCCGAACGCCGCGCGGCCATCGAGCAGCTGTGGGCGGATGACGGCACCCACATCCTTCAACCACCCGTGGAGATACGGGAGATCGCCGCAGGACTCGGCTTCGACCGAACGACCCTGCAGGCCCAGGGTTTCGACGCCATCGAGACCCGGGTGGCGCGTAGTCACGAGCAGTTCGTCAAGAAGGAGGGGTTCACCTTCCGCTCCCGCGGCGATGCCGTACGCCTGCACGACCTGGTCAAGTTCTCCTGGGAGACGGTGGCCACCGGTACCGGCGAGGTGGTCGGTGGCGGACTGGAGATCCTGGTACTCGACGAGGGCGGCCGGATCAAGGCCGACTACATGTTCCCGGGAGCCTGACCCGGCCCCTGCCCTCCTCGGGGGGCCTCTGACCGGGCCGCCGCCGAGAGGGCCTCGGCCGTCTCCTGGTCGGCCGGCAGGAACGCCTCCAGTCTCAGTTCGGCGAGAGTCACGTCGACGGCGGTGGCGAAGGTCGTCACCGTCGTCATCAGGCGCAGGTCCCCGTACGACGTCCGCAGCTGGAGCGGGACCGCGAATCCGAGCTGCCCGGCTGACGGCTCCAGAGCGGGCACGTACCCGGTGAGTTCGTCGCGCAGTTCCTCCAGATGGCCGAGGGCGGCCAGAATGTGCCGCGCCCACTCGGCGAGGTTGCGGATGCGAGGTGCCAGCCCGTCGGGGTGGAGCGCCAGACGGTAGACGTTCCTGCCGGGGCCGACCAGCTCAGGGGCCGCGCCCTCGGTGATCAGATCGAAGGCGGAGTTCGCGGCGATCAGGGCACCGGACCGGTCCACGACCACGGCGGGGTAGGGCAGATGGCCGCGCAGGATGCGATCGATCGCCGCCCGCACCGGGGCCAGTTCGGGATCGTCGAGCGAACTCTCCGGGTACGCGGGCGCGTATCCGGCAGCCAGGAGCTGTTCGTTGCGCTCGCGCAGCGAGAGCTCCAGTGACTCCGCCAGCCGTACGACCATGGACCGGCCGGGCGCGGACCTGCCGGACTCGACGAAGCTGAGGTGACGCTGAGTGGTGCCCGCGCGTAGCGCCAGGTCGAGCTGGCTGAGACGGAGACGGGTGCGGCGGTCGCGTAGCGCGCGGGGGAAGTCCACGGGCCCGTTGTACCGGTGCCGGAGGATTCGGGTCCATTCCTCCGAGGGAATGGACCGCGGCCTTCCCCGGTGCCCGGGGTGCGGGCGGGGGTCCGTTCGTGCCTCCCGACTGCCCCAAGAGGCAGCGCCGGATGCCCCGGGCCCGTAGGGGGCGGGCTGGACGGGGCAGGGAAACCGGCGCGAAGGTGGGGGGCCGGTAGGGGCGGCCCACCGCGGTCCTGCGCGGTGCGCCCCCATGACGGTGCGGTCAGGGAGACGACGATGAACGCACAGGACCACGGCCATGAGCACGAACACGATCTTGAACGGGACCATCACACTCCGCCTCGGGAGAGCGACCACGGCCCCGAGCGGCTGCACGGGGAGCACGCGCACGGCGAGGCCTCCGTGGCACAGCGGGCGGCGGAGGCCCATGAGGCCGGAGCGGACGCCCACCACCTCTTCCGGGCGGCGGCCACCGGGCGGGCGGACGTGGTCGGAACAGCCGGCATGGGCGTACTCCAGCGGAGCGTCGGGAACGCCGCGCTCGGCCCGATGATCCAGAGGTCCAGGGCCGGTACGGCGGAGCAGGTCGAGGAGGAGCAGCGGTCGCCCGTCCACGACGTCGTCTCCTCCGGCGCGGGCGCCCCCCTGGACACCGAGACCCGCACGGATCTCGAAGGCCGCATGGGGGCCGACTTCTCCGACGTGCGCATCCACAACGACTCCTCCGCGCACGAGTCGGCCAAGGGCGTCGGCGCGCACGCCTACACCGTGGGGAACAACGTGGTCTTCCAGCGCGACGCGTACGACCCGTCGTCACCGCAGGGCCGCACGACGCTGGCCCACGAGCTGACTCATGTGATCCAGCAGCGCAGCGGACCGGTGGACGGCACGGAAGCGCCCGGTGGCATCCGGGTCAGCGACCCGTCCGACCGCTTCGAGCGGGAGGCCGTCGCGAACGCGGACCGGGTGCTGTCGGACCCGGCTCCGGCTCCGGCGGCCGCCTCGCCCTCGCCCGCCGCCGCCCCGGCCGGCTCTGTCGTGCAGCGGGCGGCCACGGAGGACGAGGACGAGCAGCCGGCCGATGTGCAGGGCTCCTTCGTCCAACGGGCTGAGGAGAAGGGCCCGGAGGAGGAGGAAGAGGCCCCGCCGGCCTGAGGTACTGTCTCGCACTGCCTCCGGTGTCCGCGCGTGCCCGGCCGGCGGCCCGGCACGCGCACCGGCCGGGGTCAGTCAGTGGGGTCGGGCCGCATCGTGCCCCCGAGGAACAGCGACTCGGAGCATCGCGAGGGTGTGCGTGCGCCGACCGGCTTGCCGACCTTCCGGCAGTCGATCGTCATGGTGACCTTGCCGCCCGCCGGGACGAGGATCGGCGTCACGAAGTGGTAGTCGGAGTCACGGAAGTTCTCCAGCCCGAGGCTCAGCACACTCGTGTTCGCGCCGGCCGAGATGACGACGGTTCCGGCGTCACCCTGCGGGTTCTGCACCACGATGTCGGTCAGCTGGAAAGTGTGGCCGGCCGGCACCTGGAGGGCGGTCGCCGTATTCGTTCCGCCGCCCACCGAGTCCCTGACCCGCACCTGCGCACTGGTCGGAGTGGCCGCCTTGTCGCCCGCTTCCGCCCCCGCACTCGCCTCCGCCTCCGCGGAGGGGCTCGGTGTCGGCTTCGAGGCGCCGGTGCCCGCGTCCGCCCCGGCGGCGTCTCCGGCTCCGGCGGTGGCGCCCGTGCCCGCCGTGTCACCCCGGTCCGGTGCCGCGCTCTTGTCGGCCGCGGCCGCGGAACGTACCGCCTCGGGCGTGACCGCCTCCCGCGCCGCCGACTTCACGGCGGGACGCAGCAGGGCGTACCAGATACCGGCCAGGGCGATCAGCAGCACGGCAGCGGTGATGAGAGCCCGGGGCAGCCAGCGCGGCAGGAGAGGCTCCTGCTGGTAGGAGCCGTCGACGAGCACCGGTGCCATCGGCTCCTCGCCCTCGGCCACCTGGGTGGCGGCGAAGACCTGGAAGGGGTGCGTCACCGGCGTACCGCGCCACATCCGCTTCGCGGGCCTGACCCGCAGCCTTCCGAACTCCGCGTGCCCGGGCGCCACCTGGAGTTCGGACACGGTGAAGTCGACGCGCGCGAGCTCGCTGCCCGGCTGGGCGCCCAGCCGGACCGTGACCGGCGTGTTGCCCCGGTTGTCGACTGCCAGCTGGTGCCGTCCGCGCAGTGAACCGTGCGAGCTGCGCGGGACCAGCTCGGCCGTCGTCTCGGTGAACGGCAGTACGGTCACCCGCCCTTCGGGTACCACCGTTCCGCTCTGCTCCCCGGTGGGCACCACCCGGACTCCGAACGGCGTCTCACCCGCCGGGACGGTCGCATCGCGCGGCGGGCGCAGCATGAGCGACACGGTCCGGGAGTCACCCGGATACAGCGACAGAACCGCCGGTTCCACCGCCGACCAGGCGGCGCACGCTCCGACCACCTCGAAGCGGTACTCCTCGACGGTCGCGCCGGAGTTGCGGACCTGGAGCGGGACAGCCGTCTCCTCGCCCGGTGCGGCGCTGACGGACGTTGCGTCGAGACTTGCCGTGAGACTCATAGGCGGACCGTAGATTCGCCACGGACGACGGACATCGGCCTCGAAGGAACACTTTCGGGCAGATCCGCTGCCCCTGACACCCTTTTAGTTTCCTTGTCGGTAAACAAGGGCATCTTCCGACCGCCTCATAACCAATGAGACGGACGAGAACGGCTGCGAGGCGTGTGCTTGTAGTGGCCTTCCAGTCGTTGCCCAAGGGGGAGCATCGGCATGGAACGCAGGGAACGCACGACGGTCGCGTTACGGGCCCAGGATCCGATCTCGCAGGCGGGCGTGGTCAGCCAGCTGAGGGCCCGCCCCGAAGTGAACGTCGTGGAATGGGGCGAGGACGAGACGGCGCCGCAGGTCGTGGTCATGGTGGTGGACACGGTGGACGAGGACGTACTGAGGATGCTGCGCCGCATTCAGCGCACCAGTGAGTCGCGTGCCGTGCTGGTCACGACGGACATCGACGAGCAGAAGCTGGTGAGCGCGGCGGAGTGCGGCGTCGTCGGGGTGATCAGGCGCGCGCAGTCGACGCCGGAACACCTGGTGCAGGTCATAGAGACGGTGGCGCGCGGCGAGGGCCATCTCCCCTCGGACCTGCTCGGCAGGCTCCTCGCGGAGGTGGGCCGGCTCCAGGGGCAGGTGCTCGGGCCGCGCGGACTGCACTTCACCGGGCTCGCGGCACGCGAGGTGGACGTGCTGAGGCTGGTGGCCGAGGGGTACGACACCGCGGACATCGCCACGAAACTGGCCTACTCCGAACGCACGATCAAGAACGTGCTGCATTCGGTGATGACCCGGCTCCAGCTGCGGAACCGGTCCCACGCGGTGGCGTACGCGATGCGGCAGGGGCTGATCTGATGACTCACCGGGTCTTCCGGCGACCGTAGGCCGCCCTTCCCTTCCCTGCCCGGACCGCGGCGGGGGCCGGGTGTGCTGTTGCTGCGCGGGGCTGCCCCAAAGGGCAGCCCCGCCTTCCCGGGGAAGTGACTCACCTCCCGCTGCGGCGGATCGGCGCCCGCGCGATCGTGTGGGCGCAGTTCTTTCGGTGGGAGGTCCGGGTGCGGGGGAGAGAATCGGTGCGGTGGATTCAGCCGGCGACACGATCACGCGGACTCATGGGCGCGCGGCGGTCGGCGGCGCTCGTTCTGCTCCTGCTGGCCGCCGGTCTCGCCCCCGCCTCGGCGGGGACGGGCGTGGCCACGGCCGTCCCTGTGCCTCCGGAGCCGTGGGTCACTCCGGCGAGCCTGCACGAGGCGCTCGACCCGGGCGGGTCGACGGGGGTGGACAAGTCGGTGCGTACACCGGCCATTCCGCCGAAGCCGGATGTCGTGCTGCTGGTGGACGGCACGAACAGCATGCCGGTACCCATCCGGAAGGTGCAGGAGAACTTTCCCGCCATCACCGAGCGGATCCTGGCGGAGCAGCCCGACACCCACTTCGCCGTCGCCACGTTCGGCGACCAGGAAGTCGACCCGGGCGCGGGCTTCGAGGTTCTGCAGGAGCTGACCGGTGACGTCGGCAAGGCTCAGGCGGGCGTCGACCTTCTGAGGGCGCACCTGGGGGGCGGCAGTCGTGGCCCCTCCGAGGACTGGATCAACGGACTGTGGCAGATAGCGGACGGGGCAGGAGGCAAGACGGCCTTCCGCGAGGGGTCCAACCCGGTCGTCGTACTGATCGGCGACGCCTCCAGTCACGCACCCAGCAACGGTCACAGCATCGACGACACGATCTTCGACCTTCAGGACAAGGGCGTCCGGGTGATCGGTATCGACCTGGACAGTCCGATCGGCGACGGACTGAACGGCAACGGGGACGCGGGCGACCCGAATTACGTCGAAGACCCGCCGACCACGCCGGGGCAAGCGACGCGCATCATCGAGGCGACCCAGGGGCGTCTGCTGGAGGGAATCCAGCCCGACACGGTCGCCCAGGCGATCATGGACGGCTTCGACAACCTCCCCACCTCCGTCGGCTACCGCCTCGACAACTGCGACCCCCACCTCACCGTCGCCCTCGACCCGCCCACACGACAGTTGACCAGCGGCGAGACCGCCCACTTCGCCGAGACCATCGACGTGTCGGACGACGCACCCCAGGGCACCACCCTCACCTGCACGGTGCAGTTCCTGCTCGGCACCCAGGTGCCGGGGACGGACACGATCGGGCCCGCCGCGGCGGCCGACCCCGACTTCCAGCAGCAGATCAGCATCGACGTCAACGACATCGACGCCCCCGTCGTCACGGTGGACGACCGCATCTCCTGGCCGGACAACGACGACGGGGCGCGCGTCAGGTACACGGCGACGGCGACGGACGCCCAGGACGGCACGCTGCCCGTGACCTGCACCCCCGCATCCGGTTCCCTGTTCCCCGTCGGAACGACCACGGTGACCTGCTCGGCCACGGACGCGGCGGGCAACACCGGCACGGACACCGCACGCTTCGAGGTACTGCCGCCCCCGCCACCGTCCGAGCCCCCGTCGCCGCCGGGCCCGGTTCCGCCCTCGGCTGAGGTCGCAGTCAACGTCGACGTCAGCCCGGACCGTACGTACGTCACCCGCCCGGCCGGCGCGCGGTTCACCGTCACCAACGCCGGCCCGGACACAGCCAGGGAAGTCGTCATCGGCGCGACCTGGCCTGCCCCGTCCTCGCCGAAGGACCGCGACCTGCAGCCCCTCACCCGCTGCACGGCCGCCAAACCGTGCACGATTCCGGCGGGCGGCCGGATCGAGGTGACGCAGAGGGCGACGTACCGGGCGGCCATCACCGGGGACGTACGCGCCACGGCGCGCGGCACGGTCCCGGACCGCAGCACGGCCAACAACCAGGACAGGGCGCGGCTGCGCGTGCTGAAGCCCTCCCTCACCGTCACCCCGCAGGTCGCCAAGCCGGGGCAGCCCGTGCTGGCGCGCGGCAAGGACTATCCGCCGGGCGAGACGGTGGACCTCACCTGGAACATCGGGATCACGGCCGACCGGTCGGGCGTCCGGGTGGGGCGCGACGGCACGTTCGAGGTACAGATGCTGGTGCTCCGCAAGGACACCCTCGGCCCGCGCATCCTGCGCGCCGGCATTCGCAGACTGCCCCGGCTCCAGAAACCGGTCCTGGTGGTCCAACGCAACCTGCAGCCACCGGACTTCAAGGGCCGGACGTGAGAGGGGCGATCCACGGATGATCCATGAGGTGGACGACGTACTGCGCTCCCTGATCCGGGCGGAGGTGCTCGAAGGCGGCCAGATCGCGGTGGTCTTCGACGCACCGACCCGGGAGTGGGCGGCCAAGGTGAACGCCCCGATGGTCAACCTCTACCTCTACGACATCCGCGAGGACATGCGGCGCCGGGAGCGCGGGCTCCACAACGAGTACGACGAGCGAGGCACCGTCGTCGCACGACGCCGCCCGCCCCGCTACTTCAAGCTGTCGTACCTGATCACCGCCTGGACGAAGCGCCCCGAGGACGAACACCGGCTGCTGTCCTCCCTGCTCGCCTGCCTGCTCGCGTACGAGGCGCTGCCCCCGGAACGACTGGGCGGCACCCTCGCCGAGATAGGGGCCGCCGTCCCCATGTCGATCGCGCTGCCACCGCCGGAGGACCGCTCGTTCGCGGACGTGTGGAGCGCGTTGGGCGGCGAGCTGAAACCCTCGCTGGACCTGGTCGTCAGCGTCCCCGTGACCGCCTCCCCGACATACACGGCGGGCCCGCCGGTGGGGGAGGAAGGGCTCCGGGCGCACTTCGGGGACGTACCGCCCCCCGCGGAACCGCAACGCGATCCGATGCCGGGACGCGGCGGCCTCCCGGTGTACGGCAGCCGCCCGGGGCGACCCGCACCCGAGACCGCACCCGGCTCCAACGAGCCCCGCCGGGGTCTCGCCCTCCGGATCACCGAGAACCGGCGCACCCAGGACGGCCGTACGGAGGACAGCACCGCATGACACCCCCGGAGCATCGGGACGACGACCCGAACCTGCGCCACCTGCTCGCCCGCGCGGTGGGCGTCGAGCAGCGCGTCCGTCACGCGGTCGAGCTCCGGCAGCGCACGGATCCGGACCCGGAGAACGAGTTCCGGGGGCTGTACCTCGCGGACGAGAACATCGCGCGGCTGCTGGATGAGGACGGGGTACGCGGCTTCCCGGAACCGATGGCGGGGGAGGGCGGCCCGGTGGAGGTTCCCGGCTCCCGCCTCACCGCGCTGGAAGCCGACTTCGGGCTCACCGCACTCGACGTCGAGATCCTGGTCATCGCGCTCGTACCGGACCTGGACGACCGCTTCGAGGCGTTCTACGGCTACCTCAACGACGACGTGACCCGCCGCCGCCCGTCCATCGGCCTGGCGCTCGGCCTCTGCGGACTGTCACCGGCCGACGCCGTCGCGCGGGGCCGGCTGGCTGCCCGCGCCCCGCTCCGTCACGCCGGCCTGCTCCTGGCCGAGGACCTCGACCGGCCGTTCCTGAGCCGAGCACTGCGCGTCCCGGACCGCGTCACCGCCCACCTCCTGGGCGACGACACAAACGACCCTCGCCTCGCCGACCTGCTGGCTCCCTGGCACGCGGTGGCGGGCGTCGGAGATCCCGCACCCCTGGCACGAGTCCTCGCCGGCGGGCTCCCGCTGGCCTACCTGGGCGAGGACCAGGGCGGCGCGGGCACGGCCCTCGCCGCATCGGCGCTCACCCTCGCGGGCCGCAGGGTCCTGGGCCTGGACCTGTCCCGCCTGGCGGAGGACCCGGCGCCGGCCGACGCCGTACGTTCCCTGGTCCGCGAAGCCCGGCTGACACACGCCGGCCTGGTCTGCGCCCCGCTGGACGCGCTGTCCCGCGAACACCCGCACCTGCTCAGGCTGCTCACGGCCACATCCGTACCGACGGTCATGGTGGGCAGGGTGCCGTGGGACGCGTCCTGGTCGACGGTCCCGCCGCTGCTCCTGCACGCCCCCAGGGTGGAGCCGTCGGCACGCGGCGCGCTGTGGAGCGACGCGTACGAGCACACGACCTCGGCCCCCCTGCCTGCCACGATCGACCCCAACCACCTCCTCGCACCCTTCCTCCTCACCCCGGAACAGGTCACCGGCGCGGCCCGCAGCGCGGCCCAGACGGCGCAGCTCGACGGCGGAACCCTCACCCCCGCCCACGTACGCCAGGGAGCCCGTGCCCAGAACGCGGCCGGTCTGGACCGCCTGGCCCGGCGCATCGAACCCGCGGTGACCTGGCACGACCTGGTCCTGCCACCCGACGCCCACGCCCAACTCCGCGAACTCACCGCTCGCGCCCGCCACCGGGACCGGGTCCTGGGGGAGTGGGGCATGCGTCCGGGAGGAGGCCGCGGCCGGGGCGTATCGGCCCTCTTCGCCGGCGACTCCGGTACGGGCAAGACGATGTCGGCGGAAGTGATCGCGGCCGACCTCGGCCTCGACCTCTACACGGTCGACCTGGCGACGGTCATCGACAAGTACGTGGGCGAGACCGAGAAGAACCTGGAACGCATCTTCACCGAGGCGGCGGGCGTGAACGGCGTCCTGCTCTTCGACGAGGCGGACGCGATCTTCGGCAAGCGCTCGGACGTGAAGGACGCGCACGACCGCTACGCGAACGTCGAGAGCGCGTACCTCCTCCAACGCATGGAGTCCTTCGACGGCCTGGCCATCCTCGCCACCAACCTCCGCGCCAACCTGGACGACGCGTTCACCCGCCGCCTGGACCTGGTCATCGACTTCCCCGTCCCGGATCCGGAACAACGCCTGCTGCTCTGGGAACGCTGCCTGGGGACGGTTCTCCCGCGCGGAACAGATCTCGATCTCCCGTTCTGCGCCGAGAACTTCGAGCTGGCGGGCGGCAACATCCGCTCGATCGCGGTGACGGCGGCGTACCTGGCGGCGGACACGGGGGGCGCGGTCACGATGACCACCCTGATCCACGCGATCCAGCGGGAGTACCAGAAGCTGGGCCGGCTGACGCTGGCTTCGGAGTTCGGGCCGTATCTGGGGCTGGTTCAGGGGTGAGGGGCGGGCGGGCTCCCGGGTCGGTTCATGTGTGCGCGGTGGCCGGTGAACCGGCGAGGGCGATGAGCCGGAGCTTGGTCTCGTCCTCGCTGCCGGGCACGGCGGTCATGATGACGATCTTGAGTTCGGAGTCGCCGTCGGTCAGGACGTCGCAGTCCACCGCGACCGGGCCCACCGACGGATGGTCGATGGTCTTGTGATCCTCACGATGCACGGCCACCTCACCGGCGGCCCACAGCTCCGCGAACCTCCTGCTGCCGGCGTTGAGATCGCGGATCAGCGCGGCCAGACGGCTGTCCCGGGGGAATCGGCCGGTGGCTCGGCGCAGGTCGGAGACGATGGCCGCATCGGTGGTGTCGCGGTCCGTCTCGGTCACCGGCCACCGTGCGAGGTGGGCGGGGCCGGGCTCCACCGGGAACCTGTCGCGGGCGAAGTTGCGCAGCCGGGGCGGCGAGGCGGAGGGGTCGCCCAGCAGAGCGGCCCACCCACGGTTCCACCACACGAGCTGCCAGTCCGCCGCGAACACGGCAACCGCCACATCCCCGAGGCGGGTAAGCACCCGCTGCACGCCGGGCGGGAGATGGTCGGAGACCTCGCCGTCCACCGGAGACGCGAGCCGGGCCAGCCGGTACAGGTGGTCCCGCTCGGCGGAGGTCAACTGCAGGGCGCGCGCCAGGGACGCCACCACCGACTCCGAAGGGGTCACGGCCCGCCCCTGTTCCAGGCGCACGACGTAGTCGACGGATACCCCGGCCAGGTCGGCCAGCTCCTCGCGCCGCAGCCCGGCGGCCCGGCGACCGTGCGACACCGGCAGTCCGGCGGCCGACGGGGGCAGCCGGTCCCGCCAGGTACGGATCATCTCGCCCAGTCCGGTTCCGGATGTCGTCGGCATGATCTCCATCCTTCCGCATCACCGGTCGCGCGTGCGGACGTGAGGGTGGTACCGGTCTTCCTACCGTCGAAGCGTCCCTGGTCCGTTTTCCCCGGCGGGCCCAGTATCGACCGCATGACGATCACTTTCATCACCGGAGCCAACAAGGGTCTCGGCCGCGAGACCGCCCGCCGTCTGATCGAGTGCGGTCACACCGTCCTCGTCGGAGCGCGTGACCGTGAGCAGGGTGAGGAGGCCGCCGCCGCGCTCGGCGGACGTTACGTTCCCATCGACGTGACCGACGACGCGTCCGCGGCCGCCGCGGCCGCGGACGTGGCCGCACACGAGGGCAGGATCGACGTCCTGATCAACAACGCCGGCGTGCACGGCCCCGCCGGCGATCCCAGCGGCCTCACCGCCGTCGACGCCCACGCCGTCCTCGACGTCAACGTCATCGGCGTCATCCGCACCACCACCGCGTTCCTGCCGCTGCTGCGGCGCTCGGACGACCCCGCGATCGTCAACGTCAGCAGCGGCATGGGTTCGCTCGCCCTCACCCACGACGCCGACCGGCCCGAGTCGCAGGTCGTCGTGCCGCTGTACGCCTCCTCCAAGGCGGCCCTGACGATGCTGACCACGCAGTACGCCAAGGGGCTCAAGGGCATCCGCGTCAACGCCGCCGACCCCGGCTACACCGCGACCGACCTCAACGGCCACAGCGGTCCGCAAACCGTCACCGAGGGCACGGACGCGATCGTCGCCCTCGCCACGGAGAAGCCCGGCGCCGGCACCGGACGATTCGTCTCCCGGCACGGCGAGATCGGCTGGTCCTGAAACCTGAAACCGCTGCACGGGTGTGGCCGTTACGACCGACTCCGCGTGTGCCCTTGCGCGGGCCGATGGTTACCGCCACCGTGGGCGGGCACGCGGACGGGCTGTTGACTGACCGACAGATCACCGCCGTACTCCGACGCTCTGACGGGAGCCAGTGTGACCGCTCTGTCCGTTCTGCCTCATGCCCTGCACGGCGACGGCCCGCACAAGGTGATCGCCGTACACGGCTGGTTCGCCGACCGGTCCGCGTACGACCCGGTGCTGCCGGACCTCGATGCCGGTTCGTTCCAGTACGCGGCGGTGGACCTGCGGGGATACGGCGAGGCGAGGGACGCGGACGGCGCATACACCACGGCTGAGGGCGCCGCGGACGTGCTCGCGCTGGCCGACCGGCTCGGCTGGGACCGGTTCTCCCTGATCGGCCACTCGATGGGCGGCTCCGTCATCCAGCGGACGCTGGCCGCGGCGCCGCAGCGGGTGCGCAGGATCATCGGCGTGTCGCCGGTCCCCGCGTCCGGCCTGCCGCTGCCGCCCGAGCAGTGGGAGCTGTTCGCCGGGGCGGCGCGGAACCCGGACAACCGCCGGGTCATCCTCGACATCACCACCGGAGGCCGGCGCCCGGCGGCCTGGCTGGATCGCATGGTGCGTCGCTCGGTCGAGTGCAGCGACGCGAAGGCGTTCCGGGCCTGGCTGGATTCTTGGGCGGGCGAGGACTTCCACGACCGGATCGAGGGCTTCTCCGTGCCGGCCCTGGCGGTGGTGGGAGCGCTGGACCCGGCCCTCTCCGCGGATCTGCAACGTTCCACGTGGATGCGGTGGTTCCCGCGCGCCGAACTGGTGGAGCTGCCCTCGTGCGGCCATTACGCGATGGACGAGGCTCCGCTCGACCTGATCCGGGTGGTGGAGGACTTCCTGCGGGCGGACGCCGAGGGCGGTGAGGCGACGGAGTGAGCGGCCCCGCCTCCCCGGTGCCCGTACCGGACGTCTTCGACCCGAGGCAGTACGGACGCGGCATCCCCCACGACCGCTACCGCCACCTGCGCGACCACCACCCCGTGGCGTGGCAGGAGGAGCCGGAGGTACTGGGCTGGCCGGCGGGCCCGGGCTTCTGGGCGGTCACCCGGTACCGGGACACCGTCCGCGTACTGAAGGACTCGTCGACGTACTCCTCGTACCTCGGCGCCACCCAGATCCGCGACCCGGACCCGGCCGACCTGCCGTTCATCCGGCGCATGATGCTGAACCAGGACCCACCGCACCACCGGCGGCTGCGCGTACTGGTCAGCCGCGCCTTCACCCCGAAGCGCGTGGACCGCTTCGAGACGGTCGTACGTGAACGGGCCCGCGACCTGCTCGCCCGTGCCGTCACCGAGGCGAGGGCGGGCGACGGCAGGTGCGACCTCGTCACCCAGGTCACCGACGACTACGCCCTGCTCAACCTCGCCGACCTCCTGGGCGTACCGGACACCGACCGTGCACTTCTCCTGCACTGGACCAGGCGCGTCATCGGCTACCAGGACCCGGACGAGGCGGGGACGCCGGTACTCGGCCCGGACGGCAGGCCGGTCAACCCGCGCTCGCCGGCGGCGCTGCGTGACATGTTCGACTACGCGCACGTCTTGGCGGCCCACAAGCGCGAACACCCCGCCGACGACGTGATGACCGCCCTGGCCACCGACCCCGACCTGACGGCGCCGGAACTGGAGATGTTCTTCTTCCTGCTGGTGGTGGCGGGCAACGACACGGTACGCAGCGCGGCCCCCGGCGGCCTGAACCTCCTGGCCGAGCACCCCGAGGCGTACGCCAGTCTGCGCAACGGCGAGGTGGAGCTCACCACCGCGGTGGACGAACTACTGCGCCGCCACCCACCGGTACTGACCTTCCGCCGCACGGCGACACAGGACACGGACCTGGCGGGCACGCGCATCCGGGCCGGCGACAAGGTGGTCGTCTTCCACGCCTCGGCCAACCACGACGAGCGCGTCTTCCCCGACCCGTTCGTCCTGAACCTCGCCCGCTCCCCGAACCCGCACGTCTCTTTCGGCGACGGCCCGCACGTCTGCCTCGGCGCGCACTTCGCGCGCTTGCAGTTGCGTGCGTTGTACGAGGAGGCGTGCCGCGTACTCCCGCCCGGCCCGCTCCGGCTCGCGGCCCCGCCACGCCGCCTGGTGTCGAACTTCATTAACGGTCTCAAGTCGCTGCCCGTGCAGATGTCCGATACATGACAACAACCGCCCTCGCGGCCGTGGTGGTGTCGGTGGACGCGAGGGCCGGCTGTTGATCCGCGTGGGCGTGTTCTTGCCGCACCACGTGATGCAGGAACAGAAGGGGCCGATCAGGCCCGGGTGTTGACGCTCACCGGCGCGGATCCGGTGTAGGGCGTCCAGCCCTGGAGCGTGGCCGGGAGGCTGACACGGGTGTTGCAGTCGATCACCTGGAAGTGCAGGTGCGGCCCGGTGGCGGCACCGGTGCTGCCCGACCAGCCGATGACCCGGCCCTGCGGGACCCAGTCACCGGTGTTGTAGATCGCCTTGTTGAGGTGTATGTACTGCGTGCACTGGCCGTTGGAGTGCCTGATGATGACCTCGATGCCGTTCCCCGTGTAGACGGACCAGTCCGACACGAGAACGGTCCCGCCCTGCGCGGCGGACACCTCGTAGTCCGCCGGGAGCCCGAAGTCCCAGGCGTATTCGTTGTACGGGCCGGTGTGCGAGTACGTCGACTCCGGCCCTTGGGTGACCGTGTAGGCCTCGCCCGCCGGGAAGGGCAGTTCGTAGTAGTAGTCGACAGCCGCGGCCGGGCTTGCTCCGAGGAGGCCCGTCCCCAGGGCGATCAGTGCGGCGCTCGCGGTGGCTGCCAGACGGTGTAGAACTCTTCTCGCGCTGACCATGATGCGTCTCCCGTTCGGGTGCTGGATGTGGATCAGATGAGAGTGTCAGTAACTAGCCTGTGTGGACAGGGAGTTGGCTGAATCAGCAAGGGTATCTATTCCACTCCACTGGGCATCGGTGCAGAATCTCGAAGTGGACGGCTGGCCCTACTTCGCTGAAGTCGTGGACCGGCATTGAAGTCGTGGACCGGACCGACGCAGCTGGATCTGATCCTTGACGGAGGAAGCGACGGGCGGCGAGCCGTCGCCTGTCCTCAGCGGTCGCTCGCCACTGAACGCGCCAGCGCCCGGGACGCGTCGGCGTCGTACGTGCTCCTCGCGCGGAGGACGACGACACAGCCGACTGCGAGTGGTGCGAGCACGACGGCGAACGCGGTTCCGAGTGACCCGGTGGCATCGGACACCACCCCGATGAGCCATGGGCCGAGAGAGCCCGCGAGGCTCATCACCATCTGCAGCACGGCGAAGCCGAGCCCCCGGCGCTGGGCGGCGACGACGTCGGCGTTGGCGGCGGTGAGATTGGCCAGCGCCACCGCGAACCCGAAATTGGCGAGGGCGAAGCAGGCGATCTGGGGCGCGAGGGAGGGGGAGGCCACAGCGCCCGCGAGCGCACACGTCCCGAGTACGAGCCCGGCGCCCCCCAGGGTGATGCGCCAGCCGGGCCGGACCCCGTGGTGGCGGTCTCCCAGCCGGCTGCCCAGGATGATGCCCGCCACGATGCCGACGAGCCCGGCCCCGCCGGGCGACGGCTGCCGCGTCGGCCTCGCCCAAGCCGAACTTGCGGTCGTAGAAGGAGGGCATCCAGTAGAAGAGTCCGCCGAGGCCGAAGAAGACGATGCTCAGTCCGGCGACGACGGAGCGCAGGGTGGGGATGGCGAGAAGTTCCCCGATCTGCTGCCTTGCCGACGATTCCGGGGCGGACGATTCCGGGGTCGACGATTCCGGAGCGGGCGGTTCCGCGGCCGACGCTCCCGGGGGCTGCGCTTCTTCCTCCGTGGGTACGCCGGGCTCCTGCTGGCACCAGACGGTGAGTCGGTCCCCGGTGCCGCGCAGGGGCTCCCGCAGGGTCAGGACCAGCAAAGCGATGGCGATGCCGGGCAGGGCGACGAGAAAGAATCCGACGCGCCAGCCCACGTACTCGGCGAGCGCACCGCCGGCGATGACTCCGACCGGGAGGCCGCCGAAGTAGGCCATGCGCTCGAACCCGAAGGCGCGCCCCCGCCCGCTGCCCGGATGGAAGTCGGCCAGCAGGCTGGAGGCGGGCGGGTTGTAGAGCTGCCCGGCCGCACCCAGCAGCACCCGGACCGCGAAGAGCGTGGCGTAGCCGGCGGCAAGACCGGTGCCCACCGTGAGCACGGCCCACACGGCGACCACGGCGGCGACGGATTTGGTGCGGTGGGCCCGGTCGGCGATCCTCCCGGCGGGCAGCAACAGGACCACTGCGGCGATCGACCCGGCCGTGGCGATCCCACCGGCGGCCGCGTCACCGAATCCGAACTCCTCCTGGATCTTGGGCAGTGCTCCGGCCAGGAGGTTGTACTCGATCCGGTCGACGGCGGCCACCAGCGCGATACACACGGCCGGCCACCACCCGAAGGGCGCGGGGTCGCCCCGCCTGACACGTACCGCCGGACGTCCGGGAAACACCGTGAACTCACGGAACTGGTCCGCTTGTTCCTTCGGGACCTTCTCCGATGCGGTCACGGTGCCGTCCTTTCGATGAGGCGGGGTGGGCGTGCGGCGCGGGCACGGGTCCGCGAGCGGGTGTCAGGGGCTGGCGGAGTATGGGCAGGGGCGGAGATCTGCGCGGCGCCAACGGTCAAGCCGCTGCAGAACGAGCTCGGAGCCGGTTCAGCGCTGCGAGGAGGCGCAGGAGAGCGAGGACGCCGCTGCCGACAGCAGGGCGGGGACCGCGCACCGCGGTCGGCGGATCACGTGGTCACCTCTCTCAAGGGGTATGGGAAACGCTGTTTCCCATACGAGAACAGAAAAGCCCGCGCCTGACAAGGGAGTGCGCGTAGGTGCTGAGGGGGCGGGTATGCCGCTCGGCGCTCTTTCCCGTCGACGCGGGGGGAAGCCGGCCGAGACGTGAGCAACGGCCGTCTAGGTGTGTGGCGTTGGCGCACTGCGGCCATCACGGCGCAAGGGTGTCAGTGCACCGTCCACGGTTGGTGCAACAGGGGGGCAGAGAGGGGAACAGCGAGCGGCCTGGCCCAACTGCCTGGTCCAACTGCCTTCCGCACCGGCGATGAAGCGTGAGCGGGGGGCGAGATGCGCTGCGACCCACGCTGTCGAAGGTGAGCTCAATCGGACAGTGCGAGCGGGGACCACATGCCGAACCACTGTTCG
Organism: Streptomyces sp. NPDC050422; assembly: GCF_044458665.1. Classification (NCBI taxonomy): domain Bacteria; kingdom Bacillati; phylum Actinomycetota; class Actinomycetes; order Kitasatosporales; family Streptomycetaceae; genus Streptomyces; species Streptomyces sp. NPDC050422. Next base: position 84,413 of record NZ_JBITIE010000011.1, on the reverse strand, counting down.
GCGCCGTAGGCCTCAAAGCGCTCTACCTCGATGAACCCCAGCTTTGCCGCGAGGCGCATCGAACGGATGTTGGCGGTCTGGGTGGTGAGCACCACAGGCGCGCCAGGGAGCGCGCCGGCGAACCAGCCGAGTGCAGCGACGCATGCCTCGGCGGCGTACCTACCTCCCCATGCCTCCGGCAGGAACAGGTAGCCGAGCTCGGCCATTCCGGCAGCCGGGCGCAGGTTCTCCGCTTCTCTGGTGAGCGTGATCTGGCCGATCATCGCTCCGTCAAGATCTGCGACGAATCGTCTGGGGCGCCGACTGGGTACTGTCCTTGGACACGGAAGATAGCCGAACCTGATTCCTTGACCTGCGCGGACTGGATTGATGGTTCAGGCCGTCTGGCAACGACATCTTGCCGGATCGCCTGCCGGGTGACCCGACGTCGCGAGGCCGCGCCGTGAGCGACACCGAACTCGCCGCCGTAGTTGACGCGTTGGCATCGTTAGGTGTCTGGGTACGGCTACTCATGCGTCGCGCAATGCTGACACTTACCGTCACATGCATGTTCAAGACCCCTGTACGTAGAGCCCGGACGTTCGGGCGGTCCGCCCTGTATGCCGTCACAGGGGTGGTGCTGGTCGCTGCCGCGGTGGCGGGGAACGCCGTGTGGAACGGCACGCCGTACCCTTCGGCCGACCCCGACGCGGTCGCGCAACGGCTCAAGGCCCGGTCCGACTGGGTGTACGACGGCTTCGCACTGCCCGGCAAGTACGCCGCGGAATCGGGCAGTGTCGATACCGGCGCCTGCTACTACAACGGACTGAGGGGCATCGCCCACATTGACGAGCCACGAAGCGACGTCCGTAGCTTCGGGCTTGATTGGAACGTGCCCGATGTCCCCCAAGCCACCGCCCTGGAGGCGCAGCGGCGCGTGCGTCAGCGGCTGGTGCAGCAGGGTTGGAAACTCACCCACGAAGGCGACCGTGCAGGGGCAACCTTCCGCGAGCTGGGCTTCCGATTCGAAAATCCGGAAGGTGGCGACCAGGTCGACGTGCGGTGGAACGACTCGACCACGACTCTGTTCATCAGCGTCTACGCCTCCTGTGGGCAGGTTCCCGACGCATTCGAGGAGTATGGCTGGTCCGAAGCGGTCTGGCACCCGAAAGAGCAAGCCTCGGGGTTTTGAAGGGCCCCCTCCACCCTTCTTGAGGTTTGGAAGCCATTCGTCACTCGGCTGGATTCGTTGGCAGAGCGGCTGACTTCATTGTCAACGGACAGCTACCCCCCCGGAATTTCGTGTTCGAGCTCATCATGCGGCCGGGGGCCACCGAGGTAGACCCGCCTCTTTCGAGGCAAACAGTTCGATGAGCGCCGCACGGTCCCGGGCCTCGGGCTCACGGAGCACGAGCCTCGCGGTCCTGATCGGGGCGGGCGGCCAGGGGACGGGGCCGAGCTCAGTCATGCCGATCAGCTAATTAGCAGGATCGGAATCGATCAATAGTCGCGAACGGCTCAACCGACCGTCCCGGGGCCACGCGCGGCGGAGCGGTGGCGGCGGGGAAGTTGAGAGCGAAGTGGACGGGGTGGATGCGGCCATGGCGGCTGTGGGAGCGTGTGTATCCGCCCACTTCGCTCTCAACTCCGGTTGGCGCGGGGGAGGCGGGGCGTTTGCTGAACTTGAGTGGGTGATGTCGGGGAACGGTCAGTGTGGTGGTGTTCCGAGCTGCTCCGCGGATGGCTGCTGCGTCAAGATGAGCACATGGCCGGGAGCGAAGCGGATCTGCTGGTGTTGCTGCGTGAGCTCGATGATCCGGAGTGGCTGGAGTGGCCGCAGTACTACGACCGTGGCAAGGCCGCAGTCCACTTCGGGGTTCTGGTGGCCCGGCTCGAGAGTGACTTCGCAGCTCGCTGCATGGTTGAGCGGGACACCCAGGACTCCAGCGAGTACGGACGCGTCGTCGTGCCCGGGGACACGACCGTATGCGGCACCCGGATCGTCGTCTGCGTGAGCAAGTTCGGCTCACTGGCTCAGGTCTGCGCCGACAACCCGGGAGCCTTCTTCGGAACGGATGACGCCCAGGCCGAGGGCGGGCTGGACGGCAAGGACCTTGCCAAGGTCAACCGGGCGCTGGTCGAGCTTGGCTATGTCGTGGTTGCCGAGGAACTGCTGGAGAGCGACTACGACGGGCCGAGCCGACTGCCCTCGCACGTTCAGCGGCCCAGCTGGTCAGATCGCTTCTTCGGCATCTTCTGATGATTACGCCGACAGGGGAACGAGGGTAGCCGAGGCCATCCGCACGCTGTCTGGCGAACAGCCCGACATCACCCGATCAAGTGCAGTAGCAGCCAGTCGAGGCTGCATGAAGTCGCTGCCGGTGTGGGCGGCCTATGAGTGACGACGACATCGTCCGGCATGGGCGGGCAGGACGCTCGAATGCGTTACCGCTCGTGCGTGCCCGCAGTCGTGCCCCCATCACCGGAGCCGAGCTGTGACGCCTGCCATCCGTGGATGAGAAGATCGAACACGGTCTCCACGGAGGCGCGTGGATCGTGCCGGTCCGTGGCCAGGGCCGGGACCTCCAGGACGAACCGGGCGAGGGCCGCGCAGGCGAGGTCATCGGGTTCCCGGCCGAGTTCCTCCGCGATCGCGGCACCGAGGGCGCCCGCGTGCCGCATCCACATGCGCTCCCAGTACTCGTGGAGCGCGGGCGTCTGTTGCACCAGTGCGGCGAACCGCTCGCGACGCGGATCCGACTCCAACTGCCCCCACGACGTCAGCGCGTGCGCGCGGAGCGCTTCGACCACGTCCTGGCCCTCGGGCCGCTCGCGGACGGCGGCGGTCAACGCGGCCTCGACTTCCGCTTCGCGGTCGAATACCAGCGACTCTTTGCTCGGGAAGTGCGCGAAGAGTGTCGTCGTCGATACATCGGCCTGCTCGGCGACGTCTCGGACGCTCACTCCTTCGAAGCCGTGCTCCAGGAAGAGCTCCAGGGCGGCATCGGCGATGGCCTGCCTGGTCGCGGCCTTCTTGCGTTCGCGGCGGCCAACGGCCGGGGTCTCGGGCATGACGCCCACCGTACCCCATAGCTGGAATGAAGCAGAAACTTGAACCGTTGCAGTTTCTGACTCGTTCTGCTTTTCTGGTTCCGGCAGGGGCTGCCGCCCACCAGGGCGCGGCACCGGACATCGCCGCGCCGCGGCGTCACCGGAGCCCCGACCACGAAAGGAACCCACCGTGGACCTGAACTCTCCGACACCCGCAAGCGCACGCATCGGCATCATCGGTGCCGGCCCGGGAGGCCTCACCTGTGCCCGCATCCTGCAGCAGCACGGCATTGCGGTGACCGTGTACGACCGCGATCCGGACGCGGACTCCCGGAACCAGGGAGGCTCGCTCGACCTGCACGACGACGACGGCCAGATCGCACTCCGAGAAGCGGGCCTGCTGGAGGAGTTCTTCGCGCTCGCCAGGTTCGACGGGCAGGAAATGCGCCACCTGGACCCGGCGGGCACCCTCCTTTCCCACCATGTGCCGGAGGAGGGCGAAGCGACCAAGCCCGAGATCGACCGCGGACAGCTGCGTGACCTTCTGCTGCGCTCACTCGCCGAGGGGACGGTCCAGTGGGGCCGCACGCTCGAGTCGGTGAGTGAACCGGCAGACGGCCCCCGCGTGTTGACGTTCGCCGACGGGACGACCGTCGAGACCGACCTCGTGATCGGCGCGGACGGCGCCTTCTCCCGCGTACGCACTGCGGTGTCGTCCGCTATACCGCAGTACACCGGGGTCAGCTTCCTGGAAGCGCATTTCGACGACATGGAGGCCGCGCACCCCGAGCTGTCCGCACTGGTGGGGAAGGGCAGTGCCCACGCCGCCGACGGGAAGCGTGGCCTCTTCGCGCAGCGGAACAGCGGCGGCCACATGCGCGTCTACATCATGCAGAGCGTCTCCATGGACTGGATCGCGGCGCAGGGGCTCCACCCCGAGGACACCGAAGGCATCCGTGCGTACCTGCGCGCCGAGTACGCGGACTGGTCACCCGAGACGCTCCGGATGATCACCGAGAACGACGGCGCCTACGTCGACCGCCCCCTGCTCGCCTTGCCGGTGCCGCACACGTGCGAGCACGCGACCGGCGTGGCGCTCCTCGGAGACGCCGCACACCTCATGCCCCCGCTGGGCGTCGGCGTCAACCTGGCCATGCTCGACGCCAGTGAACTCGCGCTCGCACTCGTCAACTCCGCCACCGTCGACGACGCGGTGCGCGTGTACGAGAAGACGATGCTGCCGCGCTCGGCGGAAATCGCCCAGATGCTCGAGGGCGGCGCCGAGTCGATGCTGGCCGTGCCCGACCCCGACGACGAGCGGTTCGGCCCGGACCGGCCTTGACGCGCGCGCCGAGCTCGGGCGGCCCTTTCCCCCTTCTCCCTTCTTCATCCCTCCCCCGAATCGCGAGGAGAACGGCGTACACACACATCTCTGACCAGGTGTTCAATCGCCCCGACGGCACCGCCCTCTCGTCCGCGTTGCTGAAGGCGCCCGCGCCCGCGCCCGGGCCTGGGAGCGGGGGGCGCCACTATCCGGTCACCTGTGGCTGCCACAGCCCGGACGCCCAGTCCTGCAGCAGCCGCAGCATCGCCCGGGTCATCTCGTGTGGCCCCCGTCCAAAAGGTCGTACCGGGCCAGGGTGTTGCGCTCCAACTCGCCTGCGTTGATCGCCGACAGGAACGCTGCGGCGGCCGGCCCTGGGTCCGGAGGCACGCCTACGACGACGCGCGCCAAACCGTCGAACTCGTCCTTAATTGGGGGCGACAGGAACAGGACCAACTCGGCCGGCCGCCCCGCGCGGTGGCGAAGGTCGTGCCCGGATACCTGGGAAGAGATGTCGCGGGAGTCGAGTGCCACGGCCCCATTGGCGGGGGGCGGCTGTAATCCGCGCCCAGTGCGCCTGATCATCCATGCCGTTCAGCCTACGAAGGGGTCCGGACAGCACTGCGGCCTCCGCGACGTGCGCGAGGCCGCCAATACGCCGCGGGTCAGATGGCGCTGGACGCGGTGGCAATGCGTTCTATCAGCCGGGTGGAACGGCAGATCTCCACCGTGGGTGCTTCGGTGACGTCGCCGGCGAGCCAAATGCGGCGGGCCAGGCCACCCGTCTCGGTGACGACCTCGACCAGGTCGCCGAGCAGCGCAACCGGCGCCGCCACGGGCGTCACGAGCCGGTATCAGGCGGAGCCCTCGGCTAGTCAGCCCTGGCCGAGGACCTGACCGAAGACGATCTGCCCGTGCGTGGACAGCACTGCCCCCGGCCCTTCGTACACCACCGTGGTCGGAGTCTGGCCGGGCTCCCCCGTCACGAGGTCGAGGGCGGGCTGGCCGGCTGTACGGGAGATCAGCACCGTGTCGGTCAGCTGCGCTTCGAGTGCGGTCCTGGCCTGGGAAAGATCCAGCGGCATCGGCTCACGCCCAGGTCGTCTGGGTGGACTCGTCCAGCCACGCCGTACGGACGATGGCGAGCGAGTTGGCGTCCGAGATGTCCACGACCCTCCACACCCTGTTCATCAGGCCCGGATCCTGCGTGGCCACGGTGACGCGCACGTGGTCCTCACGCGACGCGAGCGGTACGTTCAGGGGCGTCAGTAGCCGGTACCGGTTTCGGGTGTCGTCGGCGTAAGCCTGCCCTTCTAGGGACAGAACCAGGCCGGGACCGCCGGACGAGAAGATCGCACCGGAACCGGTGTAGATGATCGCGTCCGGGCCGGGGTAGTACTCGCCGGAGTCCGGGTCAAGGACCGGCTCCCCAGGGCGGAAGGTCCCGAAAACTCAGGGCCGTCTGGCGAACTGGCCAGCCGGAACATAGAGACAGTCATGGCACCTCTGTCCGGCGACCATTACCCAGACAACAGGCCTCACCCTGAGGCCTGTTGAGTTGCGCCACCAGCCCGATGCATCATGTACCCCCAGCTCATTGACGTCAATTCCCTCGAGGGCATCATGCATGGTTCGGACACATCGACAGGCTCATCTGCGAACGACGAATCCGCCTCGGGGGGTTCGTCCCCCACGAGAGACGAGAGCACTCCCACCACCACAACTTCAGCTGGCTCAACCACGCCCGCCTCACCACCAGCTAGCCCGCCCGCCCCCACGCCACCTCCCACAACCCCTCCGTCAAACAGTGCGCTTGATGTGATCACTGGGGTGGTCATTCCAGGTGCGCTGGATGACCCGCCGGATCAAAGACGCCGCAGGGTCATCTGGTCTCTCCTCACCCTTGTTGCCGTTGCGGCCTTGGCGTGGGCCTTCCCCTATGGCCTTGACTATTTTTCAACTGAACAGACAACCCGCCACACAAAGAAGGTGGAAGAAAACTTAGACCGGGAGGGCCCTGCTTTCACTTCGATCGTCCGCTAGGATAAATCTGAAGACAATCATATGTTCATCCTTGATCGCCCCATTGGGGCAGAGGAAAGGAAGGAGTTATTCAAGGCAAACACCAAAACAGGGGCGAACTTCAAGGACCTTGAGAAGATTGTTGCTGCTCACAGCGGACAAGAATTGCGAGTACCGGCACTGCGCGAAGCCGACGGCTATACCGAGGTTTGGCTAATAGACCTCTTCAGCGACAGGGATGCCAGCTTGGTGATCACGGGTGTACGGGCCAAGGGTGCTAAGTGCAGGCCCGCCGCAGCAAAGACGGTGATCCTTTTTGAGTATGGAGGAGGGGGGGACTACGAGGGAATGCTGTTCAATCTGTCTAAGCCAGATACGCCTCTCGGCCTTCACGGGGATGAGAATAAGGTGAAACCTTACTTCTCGTTCAAGAAGATAGATCTGGGAAGCGGGGCAACTCCCGGAGGTCTGCGCACCGAAGTATCATCTGGCATTAAAGACTGTAACTTCATTTTTGAGGCCGAGTATCGGGATGCGGAAGGGGCCCACGTACAGGACATCCGGAATGACAAGGGGCGGTTCGATGTTCGCGGTATTCCGGCCAATCCCGAGCAAGTGTTCGTTGTAACACTCGAAGGCATAAAAGATTGCGGCGCAGATCCTGGACCCATGATTCCGTGCCCGAACCTGCCCTTCAAAACAGGTCGGTGGTCCATCTTTGGCGACTGAGGCGGCCGAACGGGGCGACCGCGACTTCCCTCAACTCCGCCGGCCTGGCGGCAACCGACGCAGCCGCCCCTAAGAGCTCGTAACACGATCATGATCTGACCCTTTTGAGGCGTCTCCAGCAGATCAGGCCGCAGGCGAGGGAGATGAAGGCGTCGTGGAGTTCGGTGCGGCGTTCCCAGCGGACGGCGAGGCGTTTGAAGTGGTGCAGCAGGGCGAAGGTCTGCTCCACCACGTAGCGGAGCTTGCCGATGCCCTTGATGTTCGGTGATCCCTTGCGGGAGATGACGGGCAGGATCCGTCGGCGACGGAGCTCGTCGCGGTGGGCGTTGGAGTCGTACCCCTTGTCGCCGAGCAAGGCTTTTGGTCGGCGGCGCGGCCGGCCGGGGCGGCCCGCGACGGGCGGGATGCCGTCGACCAGGGCGAGGGTCTGGGTGACGTCATTGACGTTGGCCGCAGTCGTGATCACCTTGAGCGGGGTGCCACGTCCGTCGCAGATCAAGTGGTGTTTGCTGCCCGTCTTCCGCCGGTCGACCGGCGACGGACCGGTGTCAGGTCCCCCTTTTTCGCGCGGATGTGGGAACCGTCCACACACGCACGCGACCAGTCGAGCTCACCGGCAGCGTTCAGCTCCGCAAGCAGAACCCGGTGCAGCCGGTCGAAAACCCCTGCCTTCTGCCACCGGTCCAGTCGCCGCCAGCAGGTCTGCCCAGAGCCGAACCCCAGCTCCAGCGGGAGGAGTTGCCAGGCTATGTCGTTGTAGAGGACGAACAGGATCCCCTGAAGACAGAGCCGGTCCGACACCGGCCGCGGCCCCGGCGACCGCTCCGGCCATGGAGGCAGCAGCGGCTCGATCAGTGCCCACAAGTCGTCGTCCACGATCCACGGTCGAGTACTCACACCCTCACGAACGGCCGAATCATCACACCGGTCACGGCCAACCAGGACGTTTCAGCAAGATCGTGTTACGAGCTCTAAGGCCCCCGAAGCGCGGTAGATTGCCGAACATGGCTGTCGGTGGGCAAAAGTGAGCCCTGTGGCATTCGCTGCCGGCGGAGTAGAGGGCGAAGCCTTGCCTACTGGTCATCCTGCCGCGCAATGCAAGCACAGCAGCTTGTCCCTTGAGCCCTGCAACTGCAGGCGTCCCTGGGCTGTCCGGCAGCGCCAGCCCGTCTCGGTGGGGGCCTCTCACCTCGCTCGAAACCGTGGCGGCTCGTGGCGCAGCCGCGAAATGCGACAGGAGAGCCCACGTTTTGAGCGGCATCGTTGCCGTCACCTTGATCCGGCTCTGCCCCAAACGCGATGTACCGGGGAGGGGTGTGTTCGGCACGGCACAAGCTGTGAGCCGGTGCCGAGGTCAGTTTGCGAGCTGCAGAAAAACAACCGACCACCAGGATTCTGGATCAGCAAAAGCGGCGGAATCGATCGATCTGAGTTCCCTGTTCAGGCGTGAGACCTCTCCGGCTCGAATAGGGTGCCCCTTTCCGTTGTTTTTCAGGAGTTGCTGCAGGGATGTCAAGAATTGCACAAAGGTGCGAACAGAAGAATTGGCAAGTTCGATTGCTGGTTGATTGATATCGACCAATGCCACCGCTCCTGTGTTCGTGTCGAGACAGAACAGTAGGTCTGGATCATCAGGTGCCGCCCCTATCGCAATGAAACGTAATACTTCTGCGCCCAAGTGCATTTCGATCACATTGAACAGCCTTGCAGGCCCGTTGATATTCACTGTGAATACAGAGGGTAGGAATGTTGGAATTGCCCCATTGGGAGGGAGGAGGGTGAGGTCGAAATTAAGAAGCTGGCGATATCTGTCCACTGGGAAGTGAATTAATCTTTTCATTCCCCACTGGTCTACGAGGTCCTGATGGTCAAGCAAGGGTAGTTCCAATCTATGTGCGTGGACTGAGGGTGAGCATGAAGTCGTACCATCGATCTCGTCCGGGTGCGACAGTTAGATACTGTTCACCCATGGCGTATCGATTGAAAAACTCGGGAACATCGCGAGAAAGGAATTCTAGGTGATCGCTAATTCGCCACTCCTGCACGGGGTGGGGGAATTGATAGACATGCCCGGAATTCCGTTCGATAAGTAGCGGGTTATCTTCGACGTGGCCGAAGCAGAACCATCTTTCCCCTCCTCCTTCATACTCTTCGCAGAGATATTGAGCTTCATTAACTATGCTTGAGGGATAAATAACGATGGCCTGGCAGCGAGGGCCATCGGATCCCCCCAGCAGTTCGCCGAGCTTGCCAGGGTAATCGGCAGCTGCAGCCGCCCGGGATCCTGGAGGGAAGTCGGCGAATGTAATTCCATCCGGGATGTCATCTAGCCGTTCCCGGGCGATAGCGATCATGGCGTGCAATTCTGATGTCACTCGACTATCCTAATTAGTATTGGAGTGCCGTCCGGTAGATCTTTTATTTGCAATCGTATCTGCTGAGTCCCGATGTGCCAATTGGTGAATGTGTCTAAGAACTTTAAGTTTCCCGCGACATCAAGTCCGCCAAGTTGTAGTTCGTGAACGTGATCGGGTTGCATTCGTTGAGTTATTCTCCTGATGAGGCGTTTGGAGAATTCAGGGTTACGTGATCCGAACTGTTTGTGTATTCGAGCGATCAGGTCTTGACGGTAGTCGCTGGCAGCGGGTCCCCGGGCGGCGCTCTTGGACTTGAATAACTTCCCTTGGTTCCCTAGTTCCTGCAGTGCTCTTGCTTTACGTCTGAATTCATGCTTCGGCATGCTGTGATATACGCCTGGAGTCTTTTTGTATTCATAATTTTCCGTATACTTTAGCTCGATGGTGACTGGGTGTAGTGTAGCAGTTTGATTACCCTCGGAGTCTGAAATGTAATGGTTGGCCTCGGCGACGAGAGTCTCGTCCTGCTGGCTGTCGAGTAGGGGTTCACTACCCTCGGCCAATGCCTCGGTCGATCGGGACCCTTCGGGGTTGACCTTCCCTTTAACGGTCCAATTTTCATCAACTTTCACGGGTTTGAGTTCAGTCAACCTGTATCGGACGCGAATGGCGAAAAGTAGGGAGGTGAGGATGCGGTGCGAAACGAGGCGTCCGCTATATTTATTGACCGCTCGAACGGCGGCTTCGAGACCTTGGTTAAGCCTTTTCTTTTTGCCGCCGGGTGTGTCGTCCTTGTCCTCCTTTTTCTTGAGTTTGGACCAGAGTGTTTTTCCCCTTTTGGTGATGAAGCTCACGATCTTGTCGATCGCCCGGTTCACCGGCCGCGCCACCGCATGGAATACGTTCTTGACCTTGTTGGCCAGGCTCCCGATTCCCAGCAACGACGCCAGGAACCCGATAAGCAGCGGCACGCTCGCCGCCAGCGCGACCTCGACCATCTTCGGGACGCCCGCCGAGCCGCCGTTGGCTATCGCCACCACCGCGTCCAGTACCGAATTGACGAACTCCACGATCTGGGCGCCCTGGTTCACGATGAACGTGACGATGTCGATGATTCCCTTGACCGCGCGGATGAACGCCGAGGCCGGGTTGAGCAGGGAGAGGATCCAGGTGATGCCTGCGATGATCACCGTCGGGATCAGGTAGCTCGTCAGTTTCTGCAGGATCGTGGCTTTGAGGTCGCCGACCTCCGCCTGGATTTCCTTGACCGCGCCCGCCGGGCCCTCGCTCGCGATGCTCTTTGCGACCGGGACCGATGTTTCGACCGCCGCCATCGCCTCGTCGGGGACGCCCTTGCGGGTGACGCGGGCCTTGATGTTGTCCCAGGTCAGGCCCAGTAGTGAGCCGATGAGCTGGATGATGCCCTTCATGTCGAACTTCTGGGGGAGTTCGAGGCCCGCCTTGACTGCGGTGCCGAGGAGCCAGGAGACGACGCCGGTTTTGAGGTGCTCGGCGATGTTCGTGATGAAGAGGTTGAGGCCCGCGCCCACCGCCTTGACCAGGTTGCCCAGGAAGCCGATGGGGTCCTTGATGATCTTCATGATCGCGCCGGCGGCCTTGGCGAGGATGCCGAGGAGGAGGTTCTTCAGTTCGTTGATCGTCTTGATGACGCCGACGATCGCGTCCTTCGCCTTGTCGATCAGGCCCTTGTTGGCTTCCTGGAGCTTCTTGATCTCCTCGTCGATCTTGTTCAGGGCTGCCGTGTACTTGGACGCGAGGTCCTGGACCAGCTGCTCCGACTTCTCGTTGACCGTGGCTTCAAGGTCGTCGAACTTGCCTGCGAAGTCCTTCGCCGCCTCCTCGCCGAACTGGCGTAGGTCCGCGGGGAGTTTGTCGACCTCGGCCTTGAGCTCGGTGCGGCCTTTGGCGATGCGGGCCTTCGCCTTGCCCAGTTCCGTGCCGATGAGGTCGGCGACCGAGCCGATCACCGTCTGCATCTGGGCGACGTAGAGCTTGCGGGCCTCCTGGTAGAGGTCGTTCGCTGCCTTGGGGAGGCCGGCGAACTTGTCCTTCAGCCAGCGGCCCTTGCCGGTGAAGCCCGAGTAGCGCTTGTCCTTGTACTTCTTCATCCGGCGCTTGTGATCCGCCGTGAACGCGTCCCGGGCCGACTTCTCGCCTGCCGTGAACGCCGTGTCGACCTTCTTGTCCAGGTCGGAGAGCGTGGTCTCGACGTCCTTCTTCGTGCCGTCGTAGACCTTCTGGAGCTTGGCCGTTACCTCGGCGCGCTTCTTCTCGTCCTTCGACTTCGTTTCGCCCTTGCCGCCGTCCACCTGCTGGCCGGCCTTGCCGCGCGTCGCCGTGAGGGCGGACATGGCGGCGGCGCCTGAGGCCGCCGCGCCTGCCTTGGCGGTGTTGAGCTGCTGGTTCTCGGCGGACTTGCCCTTCGCGGGAGCCTTCTCGGAGTCCGTTTCGGCTGTCTTCTTTGCCGACAGCGCCTCGTTGAACTCCGGTTCGTTGCTCTTGGCCAGCTGGTCCTCGGTGACCTCGGCGTCCGCCATCTCCTTGTCGTTGGCGGCCGGGCCCTCGGAGAAGTCCGTGACAGCGGGGGGTTGCTTCGCCGGGATCGCGTCCGCTGGCGAGGGGGCGCCCGGGTTGCCTGGGGGCTGGTCCGGGGTGAGGGGGGTGACCGGCTTGTCCTTGGCGGCCGAGGTGTCCGGTGGGGCCTTCGTTGCCGTGTCGATGTCCTTGGCTGAGGACTCCTTGCCGTCCGTGACCTTGCCGTCGACCTCTGCCTTGACCTTGTCCGCCTTGCCGGACTTGGAGAACTTGTCGGCCTCGTCGAGGTTCTTCGGGGCCTGAGCGTCGATCGCCTTGTTCACCGCGTCGACGAACGCCTTCTTGTCGAACTCGCCGGGCTTCGCCGCGTTCATCTTCTCGGCGTTGGCCGCCTTGCCCTGAGCTTCCTTGTCGTCAGGGGGTGCGACCGCCGCGTCCTGGGATGCCTTGGACTCCGCAGCCGCAGGCGGGTGGACGGCGATCCGTGTCTTCTTCGCCGCCACGGCTGCCTTCATGCTGCGGAAGGCGGGGGCCTGGGCCGGAGACGGCTTGACCGGGGCCGTGTAGCGCTGGGCCACCAGACGTGAGACCGCCGCGTTGCCGGCCGCCCGTTGCAGGCGTTGGATGCTTCGGCGGTCCGGGGCCGGAGCGGAGGGTGCAGGGGCGGCCCCGTCCGTGCGGGGAGTGGCGTCGGAGCGGGTCGGTGCGGTGGGGGTCTTCTCCGGAACCGCCTTCATCCGCCCCTCCCGCCAGCCATGCATCCGCCCGGACGTGGTGTGTCAGGCTGCCGCGCGTGGAACGAGCGGGCAGAGCGTGAGCGGGACGTGGCCGGGGCACGTTCGCGTGGGGTATGAGGCGCAGGCGGATTGCCTCTTCGGGCAGCCGCCCGTGCACGGCGGGGCGGCCGATCATCCGTTCCCGGTGATCGCGCGAGTGGCGAGAATTGCCCGCGTTCCCCGGCCCTGATCGGGGCGAGGAGCATGTCGAGGAGCGCGTCAAGGAGAGGCTCATATGCCGTCGTACCTGTCCCCGGGCGTCTACGTCGAAGAGGTCGAGTCCGGATCCCGGCCGATCGAAGGGGTGGGCACCTCGGTTGCCGCCTTCGTCGGCTTCGCCCAGCAGGGCCCGTTCGACGAGCCGACACTCATCACGAACTGGAGCCAGTTCGTCAGTACCTTCGGCGACTTCGTCGACGGAACGTACCTGGCCTCCTCCGTATACGGGTTCTTCGCCAACGGAGGCGGCATCTGCTACATCGTGCGGATCAGTGACGGGTCGGACTCCGTAGTCGGTGGCGAGGGCGGGGAGTTGGCCGCCGGCGCCGAGGTCCAGATCGGGCCGTACGCCGTCAAGCCCCGGCCGGGCGTCGCCGGAGAGATCAGCGTCGAGGTCGCGGAGGCCGAGGGCGACGACCCGCCTTCCGACGTGTTCCAGCTGATCGTGAAGCGGGACGGGCAGGTCGCGGAGACGTACCCCTCCGTGACCACCAAGCGCAGCAAGGAGAACGTCGCCACCCGGGTCAACGCGAAGTCCGAGCTGATCGAGATACGGGAGACAGGGCGCGGCGCCGCCCCCGCCAGGCCCGACGTCCAGTCGGTTGCTCTCGCTCCCGCCGCACCCGTAGCGGGCGGTGCCGGTGCACTCGCCCCGGAGGTGTACGTCGGTGACGCCGACCGGCGCACGGGGCTCGGCGGGCTCGAAGCGGTGGACGAGGTCACGATGATCGCCGTGCCCGATCTGATGGGCGCCTACCAACGCGGGATGCTGGACCTGGAATCTGTCGTCGCCGTGCAGCAAGGACTCATCAGCCACTGTGAGTTGATGGGCGACCGCATCGCCATCCTCGACCCGCCTCCCGGCCTCTCGCCGCAGCAGATCAGGGGGTGGCGCACGGACCGCGCCAACTTCGACTCCAAGTACGCGACGCTCTACTACCCCTGGATCAGCATCGCCGACCCCGCCTCCGGCCGCGCCACCCTCGTACCGCCGAGCGGGCACGTCGCGGGGATCTGGGCGCGCAACGACGACACGCGCGGGGTGCACAAGGCGCCGGCCAACGAGGTGGTGCGCGGAGCCGTGGCGCTCCAGACCCAGCTCACCAAGGGCGAGCACGATCTGCTCAATCCCATCGGGCTGAACTGCATTCGAGCCTTCCCCGGGCGCGGCATCCGGGTCTGGGGCGCACGGACGCTGGCCTCCGACCCGGCCTGGCGTTACCTCAACGTCCGGCGGCTCTTCAACTACCTGGAGGAGTCGATTCTCGCGGGTACGCAGTGGGTCGTCTTCGAGCCGAACGACGACGCGTTGTGGGCGCGTATCAGGCGTACGGTCTCGGCGTTCCTGGTGAACGAGTGGCGCAAGGGTTCGCTGTTCGGGCTCACACCGGACGAGGCGTTCTACGTGAAGTGCGACCGCGAGACCAACCCGCCCGAGAGCGTCGACGCGGGCCAGGTCATCTGCGAGATCGGCGTCGCCCCCGTCAAACCGGCCGAGTTCGTCGTGTTCCGGCTCTCCCAGCTGACCGGCGGCACCGGAGGTGTCGACGAGTGACCGGGTCGCAGCCAGTGCCCGTACTCCGAACAGTGACCCGCCCGTCCTCGAACCTGGCGTAAGGAGCCTGTTGTGCCGCTTCCCGATCTTGACAGTTCCGTCGGGCATTCCTTCGGCCTGGAGTTCGACAGCGTCATCATCAAGCAGATCACCGAGGTCAGTGGTCTGAAGATGGAGCAGGACGTCATCGAGCTGAAGCAGAACACCGCCGACGGCAAGTACGCCATCAAGAAACTGCCAGGCAGGCCCAAGGCCGGCGAGGTCACCGTCACGCGCGGTCTCACGGAGGACAACAGCTTCGAGCGCTGGATCAAGGACTCCCGCTTCGGCCGCATGATGAGCGCCCGGCGCAACGGAGCGGTCATCGTCTACGACTACGAGGGCATGCCCATCAAGCGGTACAAGCTGATCAACGCCTGGCCGAAGTCTCTGGAGATCGGCACGCTCAAGGCCGGTGACACCTCGGTGCTCACAGAAAAGCTGGCGATCACGTACGAGAGCATGGAGCTCGACTGATGCGGCGCACGGTCCAGTTCCAGGCTCCGCAACAGGAGCCGGGGGAGCGGGAGGGCGCGGGGCGGCCCGAGCCGTTGCGTACGGAGTTCGGGTTCGACCTGCCGCGCGGGTACGTCGACGAATCGGGCACCGTACACCGCTCCGGAGTGATGCGGCTCGCGACAGCCCGTGACGAACTCGTGCCGTTGCGCGACGACCGGGTGCGGGAGAACTCCGCGTACCTGTCGGTCGTCCTGATCTCCCGGGTGGTGACCCGGATCGGAACGGTCGAGGACATCCACCCGGGAGTTATCGAGGACCTGTTCGCGTCCGACCTGGCCTTCCTCCAGGACTTCTACCGCCGGATCAACGCGGAGGGGCACACCCGTGCCGCCGTCTCGTGTCCGTCCTGCAAGGAGGAGTTCGCGGTGGATCTCGCCGGCGGTCGCCTGGGGGAATCGTGACGTACGCGGCCGACCTGCTCTACGAGGAGGTCGCGTACCTCGCCTACCACTTCCACTGGCCGCTGGACGACCTGCTGGATATGGAACATCCGGAACGACTGAAGTTCGTCGCACAGATCGCTCGCCTCAACGGGCAGTAGCGAACAGCGCAGAGAGGGCGGGAGATCCATGGGGCTGATGTCCTGGCTGCGCGGCGGTCGCTCCACCGACGCGGCTGCGCACCCGGCCGCTGCGGACGCTCCGCGGCCGTCGCGGGGGGACCGCGTCGATGTGAGCCGCCTGGAACCCGTCCAACGGTCCGTGACCGGGCAGGACCTCGTCATCGACCCCGGTGGTTTTCAGGCCGCGCTGACCACACGGCAGGAGACGGCACTCGGTACGCCGCTGGGGCATCTGGTCAGCCCGGACGCGCCCGCCGGGCTGGTGCACGGCGTCGCTCTCGCGGCGCCGGGGAGCCCCGCCCCCGCGGTCCAGCGGGCCGTCGAGATGCCGCTGCGCCCGCGGAGCAGGCTCGCTCCCGTGGCTGTTCAGCGTGCGTACGGGGACGGTGCACCGGCTCTGACGTCCGCTGGGGGTTCGTCGGCCGCGGCCGCGCTGCCCGTACGCCAACTGGTCGGCGAGCAGCCGCTCGTTCAGCGGGTGGAGCCCGCGGAGGGGACGGCCGCCGGCGCGAGCGCGGGTGCTGAGGCGTCGCCGGACGCGGTCCAGCGCACCGGTGCGGCACCTCCGCCGCAACCGCCTCGGCGCACGCCTGGGCTGGGGGCGCCGCTGGCCGGTCTGCCGCCGACCGCTCAACGGCAGGCCGACCGATCGCCGGCCGCGCAGCCGCCGGTCACCCGGCCTCCGCTGGTGCAGAGGGAAAGTTCACCGGCGAGGACGGTGGGCGAGTCGCCCGTTCCAGCAGATGGCGCCATGCCCGCGGGTCCGGAGACGTCCGCCGCGGCAGAAGCGGCAGAAGCAGTAGCAGGAGAAGTCTCCGACGTGGCCGAGCCCATCGCCCCACTGCTTGGCGATGCGCCCCTGGCCGGTACGGCGCCGTCCGGGGGAGAGGCCGGCGGTGAGAGCCCCGCCCCGGCCCCCACGGCCCAGATGCCCATTGCTCCGGTGCAGCGCTCCATTGCCTCGCCGGGCCCCACTCCGGTACCACTACCCCAGGTCGGTCCCATCGGTCCCACAGCGCCTCTCCTCGGGGATCGGCCGCTGTCCCTCCAGAACGCCGGCGTTCCTGCAGGCCCTCCCCCTCTGGCCGGGGCGGCTGTCCAGCGCTCGGCCGGGGACGGCGGGGTACCGGGGGCCGAGGGCACGCCGCCTCCAAGTACGCCGGACGCGCAGCCCGTACGGTGGATCACCCCTGACCCGGGAACGCCGCCCGGCATTCCGCCCGCCGCACCGGTCCAGCGTGCGGTGCCGCCCGTACAGCGGCAGACCGGCGCAGCGCCGCCGGTTCCCCGCTCCGTGGCCCGTAGCACCGACCGTGCCACGTTCCCCACGGCCGGGTCCGTCGCCGTGGCGGCCGGGGTGGCCCAGCGCATGGCCGACGGGAGCGTCGTGTTCGGGGCCGCGCCCCTGCACGGGACATCACGGCCGGTCGTCCAGCGGGACACGGAGATCGCCGAGGAGCCGCCGCCGCTCCCGGAACCCGAGCCACCCCCCGTAACGGAACCGGAGCCGGAACCCGAGGCGGCAGCGGGCCCGGAGTCCATGCCCGGAGCCCCCGACCCGCAGACACGCGCGGGATCACCGACGGGGCAGGGGAGCCCGCCCGTGACGGACGAGCTGGTCCGGGCGCTCTACGGACCGCTCAGCCGGCTCCTCAAGGCCGACCTCCGGCTCGAACGCGAACGCGCCGGCTTCCTGATCAACACCCGCCACTGATGCCCCACCCCGCCACTGATGCCCCACCCCGCCACTGATGCTTCACCCCGCTCCTGAGTCACCGATCGAGAGGCATGTGCGATGGCCACCTCCCCGGACGACGACCCCGCCGTCAGCGTCTGCTTCGTCGTGACGATCGACGACATCGAACTCGGGTCGTTCAACACCTGCGACGGGCTGGGCTGCGAAGTGGTCCTGGAGACCCGCGAGGAGGGCGGCAACAACGGGCATCTGTGGCAGCTGCCGACCCGGTTGAAGTACTCCAACGTGAAGCTGTCCCGCCCGCTCACCCGGGAGACGGAGAAGGTGGCGCGCTGGTTCGCCACCATGACGACGGGCTTCAGCCGCAAGACGGCACACATCGAGGCGCGTACCGGGGACGGGCGGAAGGTGGCCCAGTGGGGGCTGCTGGAGGTGGTGCCCGTGCGCTGGACCGGCCCCTCGTTCACTCCCGAGTCGCCCAAGGTCGCGATGGAGACGATCGAGATCGCCCACCACGGCTATGTGATGGAGGGCTGAGCGGCGTGAGCGGTGCGGGACCCATCGCCTTCAGCGCCGCCGGTACGTCGGGGGTGGCGTCCGCGGCGAAGGGCGGCTCGGCCAGGCCCAAGCTGGAGCACGCCTACCTGGAGCTGCGGACGCCGCCCACCGGGGGCGGTCTCACGCCCGGCGGTCCGTGCGGGCGGATCGACTTCCAGTTCAATCCCAAGGAGTTGAGCCTGACCAAGGCCGCTTCCTGGAAGCGCACGCCGGCGAAGGGGGCGAAGAGTTCGGGCCCTCCGGAGTACCAGGGCTCGCAGCCCAGCAAGCTCACCGTCGAGATGTTCTTCGACGCCAGTGACACCCAGGACACCCGGGTCGTGACGTCGGTGGAGCAGCTGTTCGCCTGTTGTGTGCCGACGAGCGAGACCCGGCAGCAGCAGCGGTCGTCCCCGCCCTGGGTGGTGTTCCACTGGGGCGGGCTCACCGGGTTTCCCGGATACGTCAGCCAAGTGGCAGCCAAATACACCCTGTTCACGACCTCAGGGGTGCCGATCAGGGCCGTCTGTCAGGTCACCATGGAGGAGATCAGCGGCGAGACGCCCGGCCAGAACCCCACCTCGGGCGCGTTGGCCGCCCGGCGTGTGCACCGGGTGGCGTCCGGGGACTCGCTGCCGTCGCTGGCCCACCGGGAGTACGGGGACGCCAGTGCCTGGCGGGTCATCGCCGAGGCGAACCGTATCGACGACCCGCTGCGACTCGCGCCCGGGACACAGCTGCTGCTGCCCGCCCTCGACGAGCTGAGCAGGCTCGGCAACGACACGGAGAAGGGGCGGGGCCGATGACCCAACAAGGTGTTGCCACCGCGCTGGTGCTGGAGTTCAACGGCACTCCGCTCCCTGCGAAGTTCGTGAACACCCTGGTCGAGGGGTACGTCGACGACAGCCGTACGCTCCCCGACCTGTTCCTGCTGCGGTTCCGGGACCCCGACCGCATCCTGCTGGCACAGACCGGGCTGAAGATCGGCAGCGAGGCCCGGCTGCTGGCCCGGGCCGGCGGTGACACGGCTCCGAAGCCGCTCCTCGAAGGAGTGGTCACGGCGCTCGAGGTGGAACTCGACGAGACCGGTACGTTCACCGTCGTACGAGGTCTCGACGAGTCGCACCGGCTGCTGCGGGGACGGCGGGTCGCCAGCTACCAGAACATGACGCTCGCCGACATCTGCGGCCAGGTCGCCCAGCGCGCCGGACTGAAGCCGGGAACGGTGGACGTGGCAGGACCCGTCATCGAGCACATCGCCCAGCCCAACGTCACCGACTGGGAGTTCGTGCGCGGGCTCGCCGAGGAAGCCGGTGCGCAGGCGTACGTACGCGACGGGCAACTGCACGTCACCCGCCCCGCCGAGGCGAGCGCGGCGCCGGACGGATCCGCACGCGCCGACCGCGACCCCCTGGTCCTCGAACTGGGCGACAACCTGCTGCGCTGTCGCGCCGGGGTCTCGGCCGCCGAGCAGGTGTCCGAGGTGGAAGTGCGCGGCTGGGACGTCGGGGCGAAAGCGCCGGTGGTGGGCAGGGCCCCGGCCGGTACGTCGTCGACGCTGGAGCTCGGCGTGACGGCGGCCGAGGTGTCCGCCCCGTTCGGCGAAGCGCGGTTCGTGGTCACCGACGCGGCGTACGGCGCACAGGCGCAGGTGGACCGGGCGGCGAAGGCGCTGGCCGAGCGGATCGCGGGGTCGTTCGCGGAGCTGGAAGCGGTGATCCGGGGAAATCCCGAGGTCAGGGCGGGCAGCGCGGTGGCACTGAACGCGGTCGGCGCACCTTTCGAGGGCCGGTACACCGTCACGTCCTCACGGCACGTCTTCGACGCCGTACGAGGGTACGAGACCTGGATCACCGTGTCCGGACAGCAGGAACGCTCACTGTTCGGGCTCACCGGAGGCGGCGGGCAGGGGGCGCAGGGCCCCTCCGGCCGATGCGCCGGACTGGTCAGCGGGACGGTGACGGACACGCATGATCCGGAGGGGTCGGGCCGGGTGAAGGTGCGCTTTCCCTGGCTGTCGGACGAGTACGCGAGCGACTGGGCGCGCACGGCCCAGTCCGGCGGGACGGGCGGCGGCGAGGCCTTCATCCCGGAGGTCGGGGACGAGGTGCTGGTCGGCTTCGAGCACGGGCACCTGGACCGGCCGTACGTGCTGGCCGGGCTGTACAACGGGAAGGACCGGCCCGGGGGAGGCGGGGGCGACCCCGGGGGCGCCGCCGGCCCCGCCGGTGACGGCAGCGACCTCGTCGATCCCACCACCGGAGCGGTGAACCGTCGAGCCTTCGCCTCCAAGAGCGGAAACCAGCTCGAACTGCTGGACGCGGCGAACGGCCCGCAGGGGGTCAGGCTCCGTACCGGCGACGGCAAGCTCACGATCGACCTGGACCGGCGGGGCACGGCCGTCGTCATCAACAGCGACGGCAGCGTGACGATCGAGGCCAAGGAACAGGTCTCCGTCAAGGCGGCCAAGGGAGTCGCGCTGGACGCCGGACGCGGTGCGCTGGAACTCACCGGCGACAGCGTCACGGTGACATCCCGCAGCGGCGTCGCGCTCAACGGTGGGAACGGCAAGGTCGCGCTCTCCACCGGCGGCGCGGTGGAGGTCCAGGGCGGCCAGGTCACGGTCAACGGCACGCAGCGCACGGACGTGAAGAGCGGCGGGTCGGTGGCCGTCAACGCACCCATGATCACGCTCAACTGACCTACCGCAATCAGGGGAAGAGGAGTACACCGCATGCCGTCAGCCGCAGCCGCCCGGGTCACCGACCCCACCGGGCACCCCGGCACGGTCGGTCCGCCAGGGGTGCCGTCGGTCCTGATCGGCGGGAAACCCGCTGCCATGGTGGGCACCTCGCACCAATGCGCGTCACCCGTCGCCCACCCGCCGTCCACGATCGCGCCACCCGGCAGCTCCACCGTACGGATCGGCGGCAGTCCCGCCGCCCGCGTCGGCGACCGGAGCGGCTGCGGATCGCCGGTCGTGTCGGGGTGCGCCACCGTTCGGATCGGAGGCTGAGCCGGGATGGGACAGCAGTTCATCGGAGCCGGCTGGGCGTTTCCGCCCCGCACGGACGCCACCGGGTCCATCGCGCTGGTGCGCGGCGAGCGGGAACTCGAGGAGTCGATCCGGCTGATCCTGGCGACCTCGCCCGGCGAGCGGCCGATGCGGCCGGAGTTCGGCTGCGCCGTCAACGACTACGTGTTCGCCCCCGCCGACGCGGGGACGGCCGGGCAACTCGCGTACGAGGTACGGCTGGCGCTGGAGCGCTGGGAGCCCCGGATCGATGTCACCGACGTCACCGTACGGTTCGACGAGGCCGACAACGGGGTCCTCTACATCGACATCGGCTACTCGGTACGAGGCTCCAACGACCCCCGCAATCTCGTCTTCCCGTTCTACGTGATCCCGCAGCACGCGCAGGAGACGAGCCACGACGACGAGGAGGCCGGCGCGTGACGCTGCCCAGTCCCCATCTGGACGACCGCCGCTTCCAGGGCCTGGTGGACGAGGCCAAGCGCCTGGTCCAGCAACGCTGCCCGGAGTGGACCGACCACAACGTGTCGGACCCGGGCGTCACCCTCATCGAGGCGTTCGCCACCATGGTCGACCAGCTCGTCTACCGGGTGAACCGGGTGCCGGAGAAGAGCTATCTCACCTTCCTCGACCTGATCGGGGTCCGGCTGCACCCGCCCACGGCCGCGCACACCGACGTGACGTTCCGGCTCTCCGCGCCACGGCCCGACCCAGTCGTGGTCCGGGCCGGTACGGAGGTCGCCACGGTGCGCACGGAGACGGAGGAAGCCGTCGTCTTCACGACCACCGAGCAGTTGACGATCACCCCGTGCGCGTTCGCCCATCTCGCTACCTGGCCGGTGTCGGGGGAGGCGGCGGACCGTACGGAGGAGCTGGCGATCGGGCGGGACGTGACGTGCTTCGGGGCGACGCCCGCGCCGGGCGACTGTCTTTACGTCGGACTGTCGGCTGCCGTGCCGGCCGGAGTCGTCGCCCTGCGGCTCGACTGCAAGGTCGAGGGTGTCGGCGTCGATCCGCTGCGTCCGCCGTTGGTCTGGGAAGCCTGGGACGGCACCGCCTGGACGGCCTGCGAGGTCGAGAAGGACGACACCGGAGGCTTCAACCGGTCCGGCGAGCTGATCCTCCACCTGCCGAGGACGCACACCCCGGCGGCCATCGTGCGCCGCACCGGGGGCTGGCTGCGCTGCCGCCTGATCGAGGCCGACGACGGGCGCCCGACCTACCTGGCACCGCCCGTCGTCCGCCGGATCACCGCCTTCACCATCGGCGCCACCGTGGCCGCCGAGCATGCCGAGACCGTCTTGGACGAGGTGCTGGGCGCGGCGGAAGGCGTGCCCGGACAGGCGTTCGCGCTGGCCCGCCCGCCCGTGGTGCCGGGCGACTTCGTGGTCGAGGTGGCCGACCCCGCGAGCGGACCGGACCCGGAGTACAGCCGCTGGACCAGGGTCGACGACTTCGCGCACTCCGGACCCGAGGACCACCACATCACCCTCGACCCGAACACCGGCCGGGTCGAGTTCGGTCCCGCCGTACGCGAACGGGACGGCTCCGTCCGCCACTACGGCGCGGTCCCCGCGAAGGGTGCCACCGTCCGGGTGCGGTCCTACCGCACGGGCGGCGGTCTGCGCGGCAACGTGGCCCGGTCGACGCTGAAGGTGCTGCGCAGCGCGATCCCGTACGTGGCACGGGTGGAGAACCGCCGGCCGGCCCTCGGCGGGGTCGACGGCGAGAGCGTCGACAGCGCCCGGGTGCGCGGGCCCATGACGCTCCGCACCCTGCACCGGGCCGTCGTCCCGCACGACTACGAACTCCTCGCCCGCGACATCGCGCCGGACGCCGCCCGCGTGCACTGCATCCGGGCCGGTGCGGGCGAGGACGGGGACGACACCGACGGTTCCGCCCACGGGGTGCGGCTGCTCGTCGTCCCGGCCGGACGCAGTGACGAGCAGGGCAGGATCGAGTTCGACGAACTCGTTCCTCCCGCGCACACGCTGCGCCTCATCGCCGGGCACCTGGAGGCCCGCCGCCCGATCGGCGCCCGGCTCGTCGTCGAGCCACCGTTCTACCAGGGCGTCACCGTCGTCGCCTCGGTACAGGCCGAGCGCGGTGCGGTCGCGGAGCGCGTACGGGAGGCGGCGCTGGCCGCGCTGTACGGATACTTCAACGCACTGTCCGGCGGGCCGAACGGGCAGGGCTGGCCGTTCGGACGGCCGGTCCAGTCCGGCGAGGCGTTCGCCGTGCTGCAGCGGGTGCCGGGGGTGGACCTCGTGGAGGACGTACGGCTCTACCGCGCCGACCCGGTCACCGGTGAACGCACCGACGCCACGGCCAAGATCCCGCTGGACCGGCACGCGCTGGTCTTCAGCTACGAGCACCAGCTCCGGGTGAGGGGAGCCTAGGGCGATGCGTACAGGTGTCACCGGACTTCCGACCCCGCACCCGCTGATCGACCAACTGCCCGCCGTCTACCTGGAGCAGGACTTCCTCCGGCGGTTCCTCACCGCGCTCGACGACGTGCTCGCGCCGGTGCTGCTCACCATCGACAACCTGCCCGCCCATCTGGACCCGCGCAGCGCCCCCGAGGACTTCCTGGCATGGCTGGCCCAGTGGGTCGCGGTGGAGCCGCACGAGGACAGTCCCGTCGAGCGACGGCGGGACACGGTACGCGGGGCGGTCGCCCGGCATGCGCGGCGCGGCACGGCGGCCGGGCTGGCCGACGCCGTACGGCTGGAGACGGGCGCGGAAGCCGAGATCAGCGAGAGCGGCGGGACGGCGTGGTCCACTGCCCCGCACACGGTGCTGCCCGGCCGGCCACGCCCCTGGGTGACGATCCGGGTCCGGGAACGTCCGGGGCGGGCGATCGACCGGGTGCGGCTGGAGGAACTCATCGGCACCGAGGTCCCGGCGCACGTGGGGTACACGCTGGAGATCCTGCCGTCGGCCGGGGACATGGGGGGCGGTGCGCAGTGATCTGCGAGACGTGTGGTCACCGGAACGCGCCGGGGCGGGAGTTCTGCGCCTCCTGCGAGGCGTTTCTGGCGTGGGAGCCGGAGGGAGAGGGCGGGACGAGCAGGGCGGAGCCCGTGGCGCCGACAGCCGGTGCGCCCGAGCCCGTTCCGCAGGCCGCCCCTCCCGTTGCCCCGCCGTCCTCCGTCGCTCCGGCGCCCGGTCCCGTACGCATCCCCACCACACCGGCCACGCCTGCGCCCTCTCCACCGCCCCCTCCGCCGCCTGCCCCTCCCCGGCCGGCGACGGCTGCCGCTCCCCGGCGACCGGGGGACGCTCCGGACGGACCCGCCCCCGGCCCCGATGCCTGGGCACCCGGGCAAGAACCCAGCGCGCCCGCCCGTCCGGGCCCGTCGGCCGGAGTGCCCGTGGTGTGCCCCAACTGCCGCGCCGAGAACGCGCCGGGGCGCACACTCTGCGTCCGTTGCGCCCTGCTCCTCGATCCGGGGCCGCCTCCCGGCGTCCGGCCTCCGTGGTGGCGGCGGATCCTGCGCAGGGGGCCGGGGAAGGTCCACGCCGCCGGCACGCGGCCACGGCGGGGACGACGCCGGCCGCGGTTCACCCTGCCGATCGTGGTCGTTCTGCTGCTGGTCGGGATCTGGTTCGCACTCCCGCACCTCTCCGGCCTGCTCGGCTTCGCCAAGGAGGAGACGGGGGCCCCGGAGGCGGTCGTACCGTCGGCCTCCCTGAGCTCCAGCGCGGCTTCGGGACATCCGGCTGCTGCGGCCTTCGACGGGTTCAACAACCGGTACTGGGCCCCGCGGGAGAGCGGCGACGGCGTGGGAGAGTACCTGGAGTGCGCGTTCCAGCAGCCGGTCAGGCTGCTGAAGATGGTGGTGTTCTCCGGCACCTCGGCGCGGAAGGACGAGTTCCTCACGCAGGCCAGGCCGGCGCGGATCACGGTCGTCCTCACCTCGAAGGACGGCGAGGAGACGAAGCGGTCGATCAGGCTGGCGGACCAGGCGGGCCAGCAGACCTTCGACGTGCGCGGATCGGAAACGGTCGGTGTGCGGCTCACGGTGGAGTCCGCGTACGGCGCCGACAAGGGGCGCAGGGTGGCTGTGGCGGAGGTCGAGTTCTTCGGCCACGAGTCCTGACGCCCGGGTGATACGGCCCCGACTGCCGTAGCCCTGCGGTCAGGGACGGGGCGCGTCGGTCCGGTCTGCCGAACGCCGGACGAGGTGACACAGCCGCAGGAGCAGCTCGTCGTCGCCGAAACCACCTGCCTTGATCAGGACGGGGAGCGAGGGCGGTACGAGCGGGGTCCCGCGGGCGACGCCGGGCTCGGGTTCGTCGAGCAGGTCCATGCGGTCGACGCCGAGTGCCTGAAGCACGGTCGTGGCCGTCTCGCCGCCGGTCACGACGAGCGCGTCGACCAGGCGCTCCTCGGCCAGTTCCCGTACGACCGCGGCCAGGGAACGGGCGAACGCGCGGGCGGTTCGTGGCGACCGGCGCTCGTCGGGTGTCTGCAGAGTGAGAACGGGGGACGTCAGGGAGCGCAGTGCTTTCACCGTCGGAGCGGGATCATCCCCGACGGTGACTCCCTGCACGTCGGCCTGTGCCCGGAGCACGGCCAGTTGCCGTCGGGTCGACGGGTTGGCACTGCCGACGACGACGAGGGGGCGGCGAGCCGGTGCGGGTGCGGCGGCAACCGCCCCGTCACCGGGTGCGCACCGTCGTGCCAGGGCGGCCGCCAGTCCCGGGGAGCCGACCCACAGCACGTCGTCGAGGTGCGGGACCGCCGCCACGACGCGGTCGAGGTCGTCGTCCGTCGCGGCCGAGCAGACGATCAGCGCGCGTCGGCCGATCAGCACGGGCAGTTCGGCCGCCCGTCCGGGCCCGATCGGAACGGCGTCCGGGAACACCGCCGTGAGGTCCGAGCACCGCACCGGATGCACAGGGTCGCGGGCGAAGCCGCTCTCATGGACCGGCACGCCCCACACGTACTGGACCGCTTGCCGCGTCACCCTGCCCTCCGCGGGGAAGGCGGGGGCGATGACGACGGCTCGTCGCCGCGAACCCGCCCACGCTGCCCGGACCTCGGCCGCGACATGGCCGCGCAGGGTCGAGTCCACCGTCTTGAACAGGAGCGTGGAGCCGGCGAACAGGCGGGCTGCCCGCCCGGCACGCGTCGCGGCGGCTGCCTCGTCAAGCAGCCGGGTTCCCAGGTCGACCGCTGTCACACCCGGGGCCTGCGGGAGTGCTGTCGCCGGGGCGGACAGGAGGACCCGCGCCTCGTGACCGGTCCGGCGGAACGGTGCGGCACCGTCCCCGGCGCTGGTGAGATCGTCCGCGAGGATGCCGATGCTCTGCCGGGCGTCCCGGCCGGACCTCATGCCGCACCTCTGCGTCGACCACTCATGGATGCATAGTCGATGACATCGAGGACACGGGGCAATCGATTCGGCAGATGAGCTCGGCGTCGGTCCTCAGCAGGCCGGACCACCGGAAGCGCCGGAGACGAGTGGTGCCGGCCCGCCCGCGGTGGTCGCGCCGCGCCGGGCGGAACCGGCCGATGCCCGCAGTGCGCGCCGCACAAGGCGGACCGCGCTTGCGGCCGCGGTGCGGGCACGGCAGGGTTCCCGGTGTGGCTACCTTGCTGATCGTGCATCACACGCCCTCGCCGAACTGCCAGGCACTGTTCGAAGCCGTCGTCTCCGGTGCGACGACGGACGAGATCGAGGGCGTACGGGTCGTACGCCGCGCCGCGCTCGCCGCGACGGCGTCCGACGTGCTCGCCGCCGACGGCGTTCTGCTCGGGACCCCGGCGAACCTCGGCTACATGTCGGGCGCCCTCAAGCACTTCTTCGACCAGGTCTACTACCCGTGTCTGGACGCGACGCAGGGCCGCCCCTTCGGGTACTACGTGCACGGCGGCAACGACGTGACCGGGGCGGCTCGGGCCATCGAGTCCATCACGAAGGGCCTCGGATGGCGCCGCGCGGCCGACGCCGTGACCGTCACGGGAGAACCCGCCAAGTCCGACATCGACGCGTGCTGGGAGCTCGGGGCGACCCTCGCAGCCGGTCTGACCGACTGAACCGGTGGCCCCGAACCGGGGCACATCCGGTCCGGGACGACCACCACGGTTGCCAGGAACCCTCCGCAGAAGGGGACTTGCACGGGTTCCGGCCGGACGGAACAGATCGCGCGGCCGCGTTGTTGTGACTCAGGGCACGGCGAGCACGACCATGATCCACGGGGCATTGCGCGGCGCGGCCGTCGCGCGTAGCGTTCGCGGCAGGTCATGAGCGTCAGCGTCAAGCCCTGGCTTGCTGACCGGCAACCCTCCCGCGCGGCGGGGTGCTCCAGGTGACGACCAGGCGGAGCCCGTCCGGGTTCCGCAAGCGCGAGGCCCCAGGGCCCGCCGAGCCGGAAGAGCGGAGGCGAGGGCCATGCCAACGGTGTCCTGCCCGCTCGTCAAGGTGCTCGCCCCCCGGCGCCGCGTCCACCTCTACTCCCGGCCGCACATCGACCTCCAGCGCGTGGCCGGCGCGCTCTGTTGTTCCTGACCCGTACCCGCGACGCCGCACCTCCCGACGAGGCCCGGCGATCATCCACGGTCGTTCAGGAAGGCACCCTCCCGTGTCCGCATCGTCCTCCCCGCACCCTCCCCTTCCCACCCCTCTCCACCTGGCCGTCGCGCTCAACGGCGCGGGCTGGCACCCCGCCGCCTGGCGCGAGCCGGTGGCCCGGCCCGAGGAACTGCTCACCGCCGCGTACTGGACCGACATCGTGACCGAGGCCGAACGCGGCCTGCTCGACTTCGTGACGATCGAGGACGCGCTCGGGCTCCAGTCCTCGCAGTTCGCCGAGCCCGACGACCGCACCGACCAGGAGCGCGGGCGGCTCGACGCGGTGCTCATCGCCGCCCGCGTCGCCCCGCTGACCCGGCACATCGGGCTCGTCCCCACCGTGGTCGCCACCCACACCGAGCCGTTCCACATCTCCAAGGCCATCGCCACCCTCGACTACGTGAGCACCGGGCGGGCGGGGCTGCGCGTCCAGGTGTCGGCCCGGCAGCACGAAGCCGCCCACTTCGGCCGCCGTACGTTCCCGCGCTTCGGCGTCGACGAACTGGACACCCCGGCCGTACGCGAGCTGACCGGCGAACTCTTCGGGGAAGCCGCCGACTACGTCGAGGCGGTGCGCCGCCTGTGGGACAGCTGGGAGGACGGCGCGGAGATCCGGGACGCGGCCACGGGACGCTTCATCGACCGCGACAAGCTGCACTACATCGACTTCGAGGGCCGGCACTTCAGCGTCAAGGGCCCCTCGATCACACCCCGGCCTCCGCAGGGCCAGCCCGTCGTCAGCGCCCTGGCGCACCGGAGCCTGCCCTTCCGGCTGGTGGCCCGCTCCACGGACATCGGATACGTCACCCCGCACGACACCGGTCACGCCGTAGCCATCGTCGAGGAGATCCGCACCGAACAGGCGGCAGCGGGACGGGCGGCGGACCCCCTGCACCTCTTCGGGGACCTCGTGGTCTTCCTCGACGACGACCCCGCGGCCGCGGCGGCCCGCCGCGACCGTCTCGACGGCCTCGCGGGACACCCGTACTCCAGCGACGCGAAGGTGTTCACCGGCACACCCGCGCAACTGGCGGACCTGCTCCAGGAATGGCAGTCGGCAGGGCTCTCCGGCTTCCGGCTGCGCCCCGCCGTGATCGGCCACGACCTCCCGGCGATCACCCGCGACCTGGTGCCGGAACTGCAGCGCCGAGGCGCCTTCCGGACCGCCTACGAGGCCGACACCCTGCGCGGGCTGCTCGGACTCGCCCGCCCCGCCAACCGCTTCGCCACCGTCTGAGCCGGAGGGACCACCGACATGAGCACCAGCAACGGCGCCGGCCACAGCACCGGCAAGCCGCTCAAGCAGATCCATCTCGCCGCCCACTTCCCGGGCGTCAACAACACCACCGTGTGGAGCGATCCCGCGGCGGGCAGCCACGTCGAGTTCAGCTCGTTCGCGCACTTCGCCCGCACCGCCGAGCGCGCCAAGTTCGACTTCCTGTTCCTCGCCGAGGGGCTGCGCCTGCGCGAACAGGGCGGTGAGATATACGACTTGGACGTGGTCGGGCGCCCCGACACTTTCACCGTGCTGTCCGCCCTCGCCGCCGTCACCGAACACCTCGGCCTCACCGGCACGATCAACTCCACGTTCAACGAGCCCTATGAGGTGGCCCGCCAGTTCGCCAGCCTCGATCACCTCTCGGGTGGGCGCGCGGCGTGGAACGTCGTCACCTCGTGGGACGCCTTCACGGGCGAGAACTTCCGCCGGGGCGGATTCCTGCCGCAGGAGGAGCGGTACTCCCGGGCCAAGGAGTTCCTCGCCACGGCCAACGAGCTGTTCGATTCATGGCGCGGCGACGAGATCGTCGCCGATCAGGGGTCGGGGACCTTCCTCCGGGACGTGCGGGCCGGATCCTTCGTGCACAAGGGGCAGCACTTCGACATCGAGGGGCAGTTCAACGTCCCGCGCAGCCCGCAGGGCCGCCCGGTGATCTTCCAGGCCGGCGACTCCGACGAAGGACGGGAGTTCGCGGCGGAGGGCGCCGACGCGATCTTCAGCCGCTACAGCACCCTCAAGGAGGGGCAGGCGTTCTACACGGACGTCAAGGGCCGCCTCGCCCGCCACGGCCGCACCCCTGACCAGCTGCTGATCCTCCCCGCGGCGACCTTCGTCCTGGGCGACACCGACGCCGAGGCGCAGGAACTGTCCCGCGAGGTCCGGCGGCAGCAGGTCAGCGGTGCCACCGCGATCAAGCACCTCGAGTTCGTCTGGAACCGCGACCTCTCCTCGTACGACCCCGAGGGACCGCTCCCCGACATCGATCCGGACCTCGGCGAACACACCGTCGCCCGCGGCCGCGCCCAGGTGCGCATGTACCGTGACCCGCTCGCCACCGCCCGGGAGTGGCGGGAGCTCGCGGCCGCGAAGAACTGGTCGATCCGCGATCTGGTCATCGAGACCGGAAACCGTCAGGCCTTCGTCGGCTCGGCGGCCACCGTCGCCCGGACCATCAACGACTTCGTCCAGGCGGACGCCGCCGACGGCTTCATCCTCGTCCCGCACATCACCCCCGGCGGGCTGGACGTGTTCGCCGACACGGTGGTGCCCCTCCTCCAGGAACGCGGAGTGTCCCGTACCGAGTACGAGGGAACGACCCTGCGCGACCACCTCGGCCTGCCTCACCCCGACGCCGTCGCGGCCCGGCGGGTGGCCTCATGAGGTTCCTGCCCAGGGTCCTCGGGCGCCTGTCGATTCTGTCCGGCTCCACGACGGCCGACGCGGAATCCGGCTGATCGGCAACACCGTCGTGAGGCGCCTGCGCCGGCCGTTTTCATCCGGCGCACTGTTTTCATCCGACGCACTGTGACGAGGGATCAGCCATGGGCAACAGCACCGCGATCCGCCTGATCGAGCCCACCGACGCCGCTCCGATCGCCGCGCACCGGGTGCGAGACCTGGAGGCCTTCCGGCGGTGGGAACCGGCCCAGCCGGCCGGCTTCTTCACCCCGGAGGGCCAGGTGGAGCGGATCGACCGTCTGCTGGCCGGACACCGGACCGGCGGGGTCTGGCCGGGCGTGGTGCTCGCCGACGACCAGGTGATCGGGCAGATCACCGTCGGAGGCATCCTGCCGCAGCCCCACCTGCGCCGCGGCTCCGTCGGCTACTGGATCACCGGTCTCGCCCAGGGCCAGGGCCATGCCGGGCGCGCCGTCGGGCTCGCACTCCGGGTGATGACGGACGAACTCGGGCTGCACCGCGCCGAGGCGTCGACCCATCTGGAGAACCTGCCGTCGCAGCGGGTGCTGCGCCGCAACGGGTTCAGCCCGTACGGCGTCGCGCACTCCTCGATCCTTTTCGACGGGAGCTGGCGGGACGGGCTGCTGTGGGAGCGGATTCTCGGCGAATGAGAGGCTCCCGGGACAGCCCTCAGCCCCGGTCGCCGCTCCACGGCGGAAGCTGGGCCGGGCTCACCTGTTCGCCGAGGACCTCGGACATGAAGTGGACCAGCCACCGCTGCGCGGGGCTGCGCGACGACTCGTGCCGGGCGTACAGAGCCACCTCGATCGGCTCGGTGTCGAACGGCAGCCGTACCAGCCGTACTTGATGGGAAGCGGTGAACACCTCACCGACGTACTCGGGCACGATGGCGATCAGGTCCGTCTGTTCCAGGACGTACGGAAGGATGGACAGCCGGGTCACCTCCAGAGCCACCCGGTCCAGCAGTCCGTGCGACGCCAGCACCGCCCTCGGCGTGATGTGACCACTGGGGCCGAACACTGTCGCGTGGCTCTCCTCCGCGAGGTCCGTGAGCGTGACGGACTCTCCCCGGACGCGGGGGTGGCCGGCCGCGACCATGCCGACGTAGCGCTCGCGGAAGAGCGGGATCCGCACGATCTGCTGCGGTGACAGCACCGGCGTGGCCACGAACGCGTCGAGGTCCCCGCGACGCAGCTGGCCCTCGGCCTCGTCCACGTCGAGCGGCCGGATCGTGAAGGAGACCCCGGGCGCGCGCTCACGTGCCGTCGCCAGGAGGCGGGGGAGCAGCGTCGCCTCGCCGAGGTCGGTGAGGGCGACGGTGAAGCGCCCGGACATGCTCCCCGGATCGAAGTCATCGGCCTGGCGTGCCGCGCCGTCGATCTCCGTGAGCGCGCGCCGCAACGGCTCGTACAGCCGCCGCGCGTCGGCCGTCGGGGCCAGCCCCCGGCCGGTGCGGCGGAACAGCTCGTCGCCGAAGTGCCGGCGGAGCCTGCCCAGGCTGTAGCTGACCGTGGGCTGGGTGACGTGGAGTGTGTCGGCCGTCGCCGTGACGCTGCCCGTCTCGTACAGCAGCACGAAGACGCGGGCCAGGTTGAGATCGAACTCCTTCATATAGATGGATTCTATATCGCAGCACGGAAACATCTATTGGCGTTCATGTCGCGGTCTCCCTAGCGTGTCGCACGTCACTCCCGGAAAGGAACGTCCGTGCCCTCCGTGCGCCGCATCTCCCATGAACTCCTGGAACGCCAGGGCCTCACCACCGTCTTCGGTAACCCGGGCTCCAATGAACTGCCCTTCCTCGCCGGCCTTCCCGAGCCGTTCCGCTACGTGCTCGGGCTGCACGAGGGTGCCGTCGTCGGCATGGCCGACGGGTATGCCCAGGCGACCGGGCGCCCGGTCCTCGTCAACCTGCACGCCGCCTCCGGCTCGGGCAACGCGATGGGCGCGCTCACCAACGCCGTGGCCTCCCGGACCCCGCTCGTGATCGTCGCGGGACAGCAGGTACGGCCCGCCGTGGGGCCGGAGGCCAATCTGGCCAGCGTCGACGCCCCAGCGCTCATGAAGCCCCTCGTCGGCTGGGCCGCGGAACCGGCATGCGCCCAGGACGTCCCGCGCGCGCTCGCCCAGGCGGTCTTCGAAGCGGAGCTTCAGCGCCGGCCGACCTACCTCTCCGTCCCCTACGACGACTGGATGGCCGAAGCCGACGAGAACAGCCTCGCGGTGCTCGACCGGCGGGTCCACCGCGCCTCCACGCCCAGCGAGGAGCAGGGCCGCCGCCTCGTCGACCAGGTCACCGCGGCCCGGCGCCCTGCGCTCGTCCTGGGCGGCGACATCGACTCCGCCGGCCTCCTCGACGACGCCGTCCGGCTGGCGGAGCGCCTGGGCGGGCCGGTGTGGGCGGCACCCTCGCTCTTCCGGCTGCCCTTCCCAAACCGGCACCCGTTGTTCCGCGGAGTGCTGCCCGCCGGGATCGCCCCCATCTGCGAGGCCTTCGAGGGCCACGACCTCGTCCTCGTGCTCGGGGCGCCGGTGTTCCGCTACCACGAGTACCTGCCCGGCCGCTATCTGCCCGAAGGCACCCGGCTGATCCAGGTCACCGACGACGCGTCGGCCGCCGCACGGGCGCCCATGGGGGAGGCCCTGGTCGCCGCCCCCGGAGCCGTCATCGAGCTGCTGCTGAAGGCGCTCGACGCCCCGGCCACGCCCCCGGGCGCGTACCGCCCCTCGCCCGGGCCGCTCACCGCCGGCGGGACGAAGCTGCACCCCGAGGAGGTGTTCGCCGCCCTGCGGGACGAGCAGCCGGAGGACACCGCGTACGTGGTCGAGTCGACGTCGACGAACGCCTCGTGGTGGCGGCAGATGGACCTGCGCCGCACGGGCTCCTACTACTTCCCGGCCGCCGGCGGCCTGGGCTTCGGCCTGCCCGGCGCGGTCGGGGTCGCGATGGCCCAGCCCGGCCGCCCGGTCGTCGGCGTCATCGGCGACGGATCGGCCAACTACGGCATCACCGCGCTGTGGACCGCCGCCCAGCACCGGATCCCGCTGACCATCGTGCTGCTGCGCAACGGGACGTACGGCGCACTGCGGTGGTTCGGCGACCTGCTCGGCGTACCGGACGCACCCGGCCTGGACATCCCGGGCCTGGACTTCACCCGGATCGCGGAGGGTTACGGCGTCCGGGCCCGCCATGTCTCAAGCGCCGGGGAACTGCGCGCGGTCCTCGCCGAGAATCCGGAAGGACCCCGGCTCATCCAGGTGGACACGGCACTGACCACCCCCGCGTAGCGCGTGTGCTCATCACCTCTCGACAGAAGGAAGGCAGAAGCATGACAGTTCTGGACAACGGCGTCTGGAGCGGGAGGTTCTTCAGCGACGGCTGGCAGGACTCCACTTCGACGTACCCCGTGCTCGAACCGGCCACCGGGGAGCAGCTCGGCACCGTCGGCGCGGCCACCGCGGACGACGTACGCAGGGCGGCCACCCGGGCCGCCGAGGCCCAGCGAGAGTGGGCGGCGACCTCGCCGCAGCAACGGGCGGCCGTCCTGCGCCGCGCGGGCGAGATATTCCGGGAGTGCGCCGACGAGGTCGAGGGGTGGCTGGTGCGTGAGGCCGGCTCCGTACGGGCCAAGGCGGGCTTCGAGGTGGAGCTCGCGGTCGGCGAGTGCTTCGAGTGCGCCGGGCTGCCGACCCACCCCCAGGGCGAGGTGCTCACCTCCGAGGACGCGCGCTGGTCGTTCGCCAGGCGCCGCCCGGCCGGCGTCGTGAGCGTCATCGCACCCTTCAACTTCCCGCTGATCCTGGGGCTGCGCTCGGTGGCGCCCGCACTCGCCCTGGGCAACGCGGTGCTCCTGAAGCCGGACCCGCGTACGGCGGTCAGCGGCGGGGTGGTCATCGCGCGCGTCTTCGAGGAGGCGGGGCTGCCCGCCGGGGTGCTGCACCTGCTGCCGGGTGACGGCGCCGTCGGGCAGGCGGTCGTCGAGGCCCCGGAGGTCAGGGTCGTCTCCTTCACCGGGTCCACCCCGGTCGGGCGCGCCATCGGTGAGCGGGCCGGGCGTCTCCTCAAGCGGGCGCACCTGGAACTGGGCGGAAACAACGCGCTCGTGGTCCTGCCCGGTGCCGATGTGGCGAAGGCGGCCTCCGCCGGGGCGTTCGGGTCCTACCTCCACCAGGGCCAGATCTGTATGACGACCGGCCGCCACATCGTGCACGCGTCGCTGCTGGAGGAGTACACGGCCGTCCTCGCCGCGAAGGCCAAGGCGCTGCCGGTGGGTGACCCCGCCCGCGAGGACGTGGCACTCGGGCCGATCATCGACCGCCGGCAGCTGGAGCGGGTCCACGGCATCGTGACCGACAGCGTGGCAGCGGGCGCTTCCCTCGCGGCGGGCGGTGAGATCGCCGGAGCCGGCTACCTCGCCACCGTACTGACCGGGCTGACACCGGACATGCCTGCCTGGCGCGAGGAGATCTTCGGCCCCGTGGCGCCCGTCATGGGCTTCTCGGACCTCGACGACGCAGCCCGGATCGTCAACGACTGCGAGTACGGGCTGTCCGTCGGCATCCTCGGGGACGTCGGTACGGCGATGAAGCTCGCCGACCGCATCGAGTCCGGCAAGATCCACATCAACGAACAGACCGTCAGCGACGAGCCCAACGCGCCCTTCGGCGGGGTCAAGGCCTCCGGCACGGGGTCCAGGTTCGGTGGCGCCGCCGCGAACATCGAGGCGTTCACCGAGGGCCAGTGGATCACCGTCCGTCCCGATATCGCCGACTACCCGTTCTGACTCCGGTCTCCCGACAACGCTGAGGGGAATCCCCATGACATCTGTCATTTCGTCCGAGGCGCCGGACCGGGCCGGCCGAAGCAACGCGTGGACGGTGGTCCTGTGCTGGACCACCGTCATGCTGGAGGGCTACGACCTCGTGGTCCTGGGCGCCATCATCCCGACCCTGCTCAAGACCCACCATCTCGGCATGACGGCGGGCGACGCGACCACCATCGCGACGCTCTCGCTCGTCGGCGTCGCCATCGGCGCGGTCTCCGTCGGCCCGCTCGCCGACCGGCTGGGGCGCCGCCGCCTGCTCATCGGCTCGGTGGTGCTGTTCTCGGTGTTCACGTTGGTGGTGCCGCTCGCCGACTCCGTGGGCATGTTCGCCGCCCTCCGCCTCATCGCCGGGCTGGGCCTCGGCGCCTGCATGCCCGTGTCGCTCACGATCATGTCGGAACACATGCCGGCCGACCGCCGGGCGCGGGCCAGCACGCTGACGATGACCGGTTACCACACCGGCGCCGTGATCACCTCGCTGCTGGCGCTCCAGGTCACCGACAACTGGCAGGTCCTCTTCTACGTACTCGGCATCGCCGGCCTCGGCGTCGCCGTCATCCAGTGGTTCCGCCTCCCGGAGTCCGAGGCGTTCGTCCGGGCCAAGGAGAAGACCGGGCAGCGCGTCCCGTTCACCGAACTGCTCAAGCCCGCTTACCTGCGCGCGGGCATCGGTATCTGGGTGGCCTCCTTCATGGGCCTGCTGCTGGTCTACGGCCTCAACACCTGGCTGCCCAAGCTCATGAACGACGCCGGCTACCCCGTCCCCGCAGCCGTCACCCAACTCCTCGTGCTCAACGTCGGTGGTGTGGCCGGACTGATCGTCGGCGGGCTCGTCGCCGACCGGCGGGGCATCAAGGGCACCACCCTCGGCTGGTTCGGCGCGGCCGTGCTCATGCTGGCGTGCCTGAGCGTCAAGATGGACAGCGACCTCCTGCTCAACGTCGTCATCTTCTTCACCGGAGTGTTCGTCTTCTCGGCCCAGGTCCTGGTCTACGCCTACGTGACGAACTTCTACCCGGCCGACATCCGCAGCACCGCACTCGGGTCCGCTTCGGGCATCGGCCGGATCGGCTCGATCGTCGGCCCGTCGATCACCGGAGCCCTGGTCGCGTCCGGGATCGGCCATCCGTGGGGCTTCTACTTCTTCGCGGCGGTCGCGGTCCTCGGCTTCCTCGCGGTACTGACCCTGCCACGCACCGCGCGCGGCCCCCGGGAGGAGTTGGGTACCGCCGCCTGACACGGTCCGGGACGAGTCGTCCACCACCCCGCGGCGGCACGGGCCTTCCTGGTTCCGTGCCGCCGTACCCGTGTCGTGCGGTCCCTGCGGAGTCCGCGGACCTGCCGTGCGCTCGGGGCGGTCAGGTGCGGTCGGTGAGCAACTCCGCAAGGGCGTCGGCGAATTCGGTGAGCCGATCGCGCTGTGGGCCGCTGCGGGCCCTGCGGAACCCGTGCCGCCGCACCCAGAACGCGGCTTGGACCGCGTGAAGTTGTGCCCAGCGCCGGGTGCGCTCGCGGTCCAGTTCCGCGGCCTCCGTGAAGACGTCCAGTGTGCGGTCCACCGCCCTGCGCAGGTCTTCCGCCCCGAGGAGGGACGGGACCCGGGACTTGAGCAGGGTGCCGCCGTCGTACGCGGGGTCCCCCACGTGCCCCTTGGGGTCGACGGCCAGCCACGGCTCCCGTTCGGCACGCAGGATGTTCCTGGCATGGAGGTCGCCGTGGATGAGGATGTCCGGCTGGCTGCCACCCAGTTCGCGCGCCGTCGCCACGGCGGCGTCCAGCACACGGCGGGGCAGCGAGTGGTTCAACTCCGCTGCGTCCCTGCGCACCTGCTCCTCCCAGGCCCCCGCCTGCTCGCACAGCCGGGGCAGGCCGGACGGGGCCGCCACGGCCAGCCTGCGGCTGATCCGCCCGGCCACCCGCACGACTTCGTCTTCGTCCTCGACCTCACCGAGGTTCGACGGCCCCACGCGCTCCAGCAGCATCGAGAAGTGCTCGCCGTCGCGCGCGTACAGGCGTACGGCTCCGCGTCCGTCCCACGCCGCGAACGCGTCCGGCTCATGAACGTTGCCGGGGTGCGGGAACGACACCTTCAGCACGGCGTCGGCCGCACCCCGCCGCCGAACCGGGACGACGAGGCCGACGCCCCCGTACATGACCTCGCCGTCCGGAACGCACTCCCAGCGCCCGCACAACTCGTCGACCACTGCGGGCAGTCCGGCGATCCAGGCAGCACCGGGCGCACCCTCACGCCCAACGGTGCCGCGCACGAACGCCTCGGGGATCTCGACCATCCCGGCACCCTACGCGCTCACCCCGCATGCGGCGGCTGCCGACGGGCCACGCTAAAACACCTGGCGGGCACGGGGGCGGGAGGCTAGGCTGCCTCGCGATGACGACACACACTGATCACAGATTGGGGGACCCGTCCGCGCAAGGTGAGTGCTGATGCTCACTGAGAACGCGAATCGGGACCCTTTCCTCTCCTTCTGGCTGCGCGTACGCGAGTTTGCCGTGCCGCCCTCCATGATCGACACCGCGACTGCCCGCCGCCGTGCCGGTGACTGGGCGGGGGCATGCGCTGCCGCGGGCATCGACGTCGATCTCCAGCTGCGCTCGCTGGCTCGCACTCACGGCCGCGAACTCACCGCCCGGGTACGGGCCGACCTGCGGCACCTGGTGCCGGATCTGCTGCGCTGGCACCTGCCGAGGATCGCCCCGTTCGGGCTGCTGCGCCCGGGGCTGACGATCACCCTCGCACGGTACGACGCCGAGGCACCGGGCGCCCCCGGCCACCCCGTCCACCTCGTGGTGCGGACCCCGCCCGCCTGGGCCGACGCCGGCCAGCGGATCAGCCTCGCCCTGTGGGACGGGACCCGCTCCGACGCGGGCGCCCGCCGCCATCCGCATCCCCGGCCCAGCCGGCGCTTCCGCCTCGACCTGCACCGTCACCTGTGGGACGCGCGCAGGACGGGCGAACTGCTCGTCCGGTCGGGAGCCGACCGACCGCCCGCCGACGCCATGGACCCGGCCGTGCCGGACCAGGTGCCGCCGGGGCGTCGGGTCGCCGCCGGACGATGGGCGGCCGAGGCGGCCCTGCTGCTGGGGGCCGAGGGGCGGGCCACCGGAACCTTCGTCGTCCGCTTCGGGGGCCGGCACCGGCTGCTCCTCGAACTGGACGGCGACGGCGACGGCGCAGGCCCGCCCGCACTGCGGATCGCGGAGGCGTCCGCGGCCGGCGCCCGCTCCGTGCTGCCGGTCCTGCCCGACGCCGCGACCTGGGCGCTGCCCGACCTGGAGCTCATCCGTAGCGGGGCGTTCGAGGCCGACCGGCTGCACCCGCTGGTCGTCCGGGCGTTGCTCCCGGAGCACGCGCCGGCCGGGCCCGCACCGGTTCCCGACGCGGCCGGACAGCCTCGCCTCGTGGAATGCCGTGGAGCGCGGCACCGGATCGGCCTCGTCGACGGGGCGCTGGCCCCACTCGACCACGACCCGGCCGAACTCCGCCGCGAGGAAATCCTGGCCGCCCTGACGGGCACACCGATGCCCTGTCTCCAGGCGGTCGACGAGGCCCACCGCCGCCCGGACTGCCTCACCGGTGTCCGTGAACGCCTGGACCACGGTGACATCGAAGGTGCGCTGGCCGTCGTCGAAGGCCTGCTGGGCCCCGGTGCGATCCTGCGCAGCGGCCCTCTGCGGGACGAGCTGGAAACCGCCGCGCTGCGACGGATCGCCTACGGGCTGTTCCGGGCGGACCTCGCCGGGTCCGGGGCCCGCCACCCCCGTCCGGAATTCCGGCGCTCCCGGGACCGCCGGCCGTACCGGCATCCGTTTCACGCGACCGTCCGCTGATCCCGACGGCCCCGCTCCGCGCAATCATCCGCTGATCCGGGGGCCTTCGTCCCACGCTCGAAGCCCTGTCCACATGCGTACCGAGACCCCTCAGGTGACCACACATGCCCACACGCACCCTGCCCGCCCCCACCCACAACCCGGCCCCGGCCTCCCAACTGGACGTCGCCGGCGAGCTGATGGCCCTCCTGCGCGACACCACCACCGAACCGCGCCCCGACACCCAGCTGGAGGCCCTCACCCTGGCGGTCGCCGCCGACCTGCCGGTGCTCCTGTGGGGCGAGCCGGGGATCGGCAAGAGCGCCGCCCTCACCCAGCTCGCCGAGTCGCTGGAACTCCCGCTGACCACGGTCATCGCCAGCGTCCACGAGCCGTCCGACTTCTCGGGGCTGCCCATCGTCGGTGACGATCCCGCGGAACAGGGTGTCCCGATGGCACCGCCGGACTGGGCGGTGCGCCTGGTGCGGGCGGGCCGCGGGCTGCTGTTCCTCGACGAACTGTCCACCGCCCCGCCCGCTGTGCAGGCCGCCCTGCTCCGTCTCGTACTGGAGCGGCGGATCGGTGCGCTCCGACTGCCGCCCGGCGTACGGATCGTGGCCGCCGCCAACCCCCGCTCGTCGGCGGCCGACGGATGGGAGCTCAGCCCGCCGCTCGCCAACCGGTTCGTGCACCTCCAGTGGGTCCACGACCACGAGGTGGTGGTACGCGGTCTCGGCGGGACGTGGCCGCGGGCGACCCTGCCGCAGCTCGCCCCCGAACGGCTCACGGAGGCGGTGGACTTCGCCCGCCGCGCGGTGTGCGGACTGCTCTCCGCCCGCCCCGCGCTCGTCCACCGGCTGCCCACGGGGGAGACGCGCCGGGGCGGAGCCTGGCCCTCGCCGCGGAGCTGGGAGATGACGCTGCGCCTGATCGCGTTCGCGACCGCGGCCGGCGCCTCACGCGACGTGCTGTCCCTGCTGGTCAGGGGCACGGTGGGGGACGGGCCGGGGCTGGAGCTGCTGGCGAGCCTGGACCGGATGGACCTGCCGGACCCGGAGGACCTGTTGGCTGACCCGGCGGGCGCCGACCTGCCCGAGCGGGGAGATCTGCGCCAGGCCGTGCTCGACGGCGTGGTGGCGGCGGTCCGCCGGACTCCGGAGAAGTCCCGCTGGGACGCGGCGTGGGCCCTTCTGGTCCGGGCGCTGGAGACGGGGGCTCCGGATCTGGTCGTCGTCCCCGCGACGACACTCGCCACACTGCGGCAGCAGGACTGGGACGTGCCGGAGTCGATCGAGGCGCTCGTCGGAACGGTCTCGCTCTCCCGGCGCGCCGAGCAGGCAGCGGCCCGTGCCGCGGTGGCCACCAAGGCCCGCCGGTGACCCCGGGCGAAACGGGGGCGCTGGACCTCGACAAGCTCTTCGCCGCCCGGCTGCAGGCGGCCCGGGCCCGCCCCTACCTGGCGACCGCACTGTTCGCCCTGCACACCGTGGAGTCGCGGCGGGTCCCGACGATGGCCGTCGACCGCCACTGGCGGTGCTACGTCTCGCCCGCCTTCGTGGACCGCACACCGGTGGAGGAACTCGCCGGTGTGTGGGTGCACGAGGTGTCGCACCTCCTGCGCGACCACCACGGGCGCAGCGACCGGTTCGCGCGGGAGCACGGTCCGGCCGGTCCGGCGGAGCGGCTGCGGATGAACATCGCCGCCGACTGCGAGATCAACGACGACGTGTTCGGCGACGGACTGGTGAGGCCCGCGGGGGCGGTGGAGCCCCGGCATCTGGATCTGCCCGCGGGGGAGCTCATGGAGGACTACCTGCGGCAGTTCCGGCTCGGACCGCGTACCCAGCACCTGGCGTGGCTGGACTGCGGCAGCGGCGCCGACGGCCTGGAACGGGAATGGGACCTGGAGCCGGACGGGGCCCACGGTCTCAGCGCACAGGAGCGGGACGCGGTGCGTTTCCGGGTGGCCCAGGGCATCATCGGCCGGCCGGGGAAAGCCTCGAAGGGGTGGAAGAGGTGGGCGCAGGAGGCGTTCCACCCGCCGCAGCCGTGGCGGCAGTTGCTGGGGGCTGCGCTCCGGTCGGCGGTGTCGGGTCCGGGGGCGGGCGAGGACTACACCTACGGCCGTCCGGCCAGGCGTGCGGCCGGGGTGCCCGGTGTCGTTCTGCCGAGCCTGCGCCGCAGGCCGCCGCGGGTCGCGGTGGTCGTCGACACGTCGGGTTCGGTCAGTGACGCCGAGCTGGGCAGTGCGCTGCTGGAGGTCGCCGCCATCTCCCGTGCCGTGGGCGGCCGGCGGGACCTGGTCACCGTTCTGGCCTGCGACGCGGCGACCCGCGTCGTGCACCCGCTGTGCCGTGCCGAGGGGATCCCGCTGGTCGGCGGTGGCGGCACGGACCTGCGCTCGGGTTTCGCCAAGGCGCTCCGGTCGCAACCCCGGCCGGATGTCGTCGTGGCCCTCACCGACGGACAGACTCCTTGGCCGAGCTCGCCGCCGCCGTGCCGGACGGTGGTGGGTCTGTTCGACCGGCCCCACGCGCAGAGATGGGACGAGGATTCCGAGTACGTTCCGGACGCACCGCCCGAGTGGGCGCGCACGGTGGTCATCGGGGCCGTCGCTTCGTGAACCGTACGGAATCTACGGCTGAGCCGGCGCTCCGCCCGCGCCGGGCGCCCCCGCCCGCAGCCCGTCCATCACGAGGTCGAGCAGCCGGGCGGCCCTCGGCTGCCAGTCGCTGTGCGGGTCGAGCTGCCACAGGCCGGCGATGGCGAGCAGGAAGTCGTCGGGGGTCACCCCCGGGCGGATGGTGCCCGCCTCCTCGTTGGCGTGCAGCAGGATCGTGATGCCGCGGGTCACCGGGCCGTGGCCCAGCTGCCCCAGGCTGCCGCACGGGCCGGCGGTCGCGCGCAGGGCGACGGCCAGCCCGGCCTTGGCCATGGCGTACTGCGCCAGCCGGTCCATCCACTCCCGCAGGGCCCGGTCGGGGGCGCGGGTCCCGAGCAACTGGGCCGCGGTGTCGGCGACCTGTTGCATCTCGTAGCGGTAGACCTCAAGGACGAGCGCCTCGCGGTTGGGGAAGTTGCGGTAGAACGTCCCCTGGCCGACGCCGGCCTTCTTCGCGATCGCGCTCACCGGAGCGTCCGCCGACCGCGTCAGTTCCACCAGGGCGACTGCCAGGATGCGTTCGCGGTTCCGTTGCGCGTCCGGACGCTGGGGCGTGCTCTTCTCCTCGTCCACGCCTCCTCCTTCCGGAAACACGGCCACGACGGTCTTGCTAAGCGGACAGCTGTCCGCTAGGTTCGACGAATAAGCGGACACGTGTCCGCTTCACCCCATCCTAGCGGTAGATCCGGCCAATGTGGCCGACCGGTGTCCCCGGTCGCCCGCCCCCCACCCGAACCGCCCTCTCGCTCCCGGTGCGGCTGCCGGGACCGTCTCGTTCGACGCGCATAAGCAATGCGAAAGAAGGCTGATCATGGCCCCATCGACGTCCAGTGCCATCACCCTGAACATCAATGGCGAAAAGTACACGCTGCCCGTCGACCACCGCACCACCCTCCTCGACGCCCTGCGCGAGCGTCTCGATCTGAACGGCACCAAGAAGGGCTGCGACCAGGGGCAGTGCGGTGCCTGCACGGTGCTGCTCGACGGGCGTCGGGCCGTCTCCTGTCTGCAGCTCGCGGTCGCGGCCGAGGGGCGCGCGATCACCACCATCGAAGGCGTCGCCGACGGCGACCGGCTGCATCCGGTGCAGCAGGCCTTCCTCGACCTCGACGGCTACCAGTGCGGCTACTGCACCCCGGGCCAGATCTGTTCGGCGCTCGCGGTGATCGAGGAACACGCGGCGGGCTGGCCGAGCGCCGTGACCGACGACGTCCGGCCGGAAGCGGGGGTTCCCGCTCTCACCGCGGAGGAG
This sequence comes from Streptomyces sp. NPDC050422, assembly GCF_044458665.1. NCBI lineage: Bacteria > Bacillati > Actinomycetota > Actinomycetes > Kitasatosporales > Streptomycetaceae > Streptomyces > Streptomyces sp. NPDC050422. The sequence continues at coordinate 41,611 of NZ_JBITIE010000011.1, read as the reverse complement.
ATCCGCGAGCGGATGAGCGGCAACCTCTGCCGCTGCGGCGCCTACATGTCGATCGTGCAGGCCGTGGCGCGCGCTGCCGAGGCGTCCACCGTCGAGGCCAAGGAGGCCGTGGCATGAGGGAGTTCGAATACAGGCGTGCTCTCGACGTCTCCGGCACCGTGGCGCTGCTCGCCGAGGACCCCGACGCCCGCCTCCTCGGCGGCGGCACCAACCTCGTCGATCTGATGAAGGCCGGTGTGGAGCGGCCGACGCTCCTTGTCGACGTCCAGGAACTCCCGCTCGGCGACATCGTGTTCACGCCCGAGGGAGGGCTGCGCATCGGTGCGACCGTCACCAACAGCGACCTCGCCGCCCATGCCGACGTCCGCCGGCACTACCCGGCCCTGTCGCAGGCGCTCCTGGCCGGTGCCTCCGGGCAGCTGCGCAACATGGCCACCGTCGGCGGAAACCTGCTCCAGCGGACCCGCTGCGGATACTTCGGCGACCTTGCCAAGCCGTGCAACAAGCGCACCCCCGGCAGCGGTTGCCCCGCACTGGCGGGCGAGCACCACAACCACGCGATCCTCGGTGCCTCCGAACACTGCGTGGCGACGCACCCCTCGGACATGGCGGTCGCGCTCGCGGCCTTCGACGCCGTCATCTCGTACGAAACGGCCGACGGCCCGGGTGAGTTGGCGATGGCCGACTTCTACTCTCCGGTGGGGGAGACCCCGCACATCGAGACGGCTCTCCCGTCCGGCGCGCTGATCACCGGGGTGACCGTGCCGCCGGCAGCCGTCGCCGCGCACTCGCGCTACCGGAAGGTGCGGGAGCGGGCCTCCTTCGCTTTCGCGATCGGCTCCGTCGCCGCGGCGCTCGACATCGAGGACGGTGTCGTACGCGAAGTGCGGCTGGCCTTCGGTGCGGTGGCGTCCCGGCCCTGGCGGGCCCGCGCGGCCGAACGGGCCCTGACCGGCGGCCCCGCGAACGCGGAGGCGTTCGCCGCCGCGGCGGACGCCGAACTGGCGGCGGCCGAGCCCCTTGCGGAGAACGGATACAAGGTGACCTTGATGCGCAACCTCGTCACGGCCGTGCTCACCGAACTCGCCGAGGAGGCCGCCCGATGACCACCACGACCGAGAACAGTACCGTGACGGGAGCGGTCGGCTCCGCCCGTACGCGCGTGGAGGGCAGGGACAAGGTCACCGGCGCGGCCCGCTACGCCGGAGAGATCCCCTTCGCCGAGCTCGCCCACGGCTGGCTGGTGCTGTCGACCGTGGCCCGTGGGCGGATCCGGTCCGTGGAGGATGCCCCCGTCCTGGACATGCCCGGTGTCCTCACCGTGCTCCACCACGGGAACGCTCCGCGTGTCGACACCGCGTACGTGGGCATGATGGGACCGCCCAACCCGGTCGTCGGGATCTTCCAGCACGACCGGGTGCCCTTCATGGGCTGGCCCGTGGCGCTGGTCGTCGCCGAGACGTCCGAGCAGGCCCGGGAGGCTGCCGAGGCGCTCGTGGTCCACTACGAGGCGGAACCGCACGACGTGGGGTTCTCCGCCGGGCACGCCGGTGCGTACACCCCCGACGAGAGCGTGATGGCGCAGGCCGACACGGAGAAGGGGGACGTGGAGGCCCGGCTCCGGGAGGCCGCCTTCGTCGTGGACGAGGAGTACTCGACCCCGGAGGAGCACCACAACTCCATGGAGCCGCATGCGGCGACGGCCCGGTGGGAGGGCGGCCGGCTGGACGTCCTCGACTCCAATCAGGGCACCTTCTGGGTGGCGAGCGAACTCGCGTCGCTCTTCTCCCTCGACCCGGCGTCCGTCCGGGTGCGCTCCGAGCACGTCGGCGGCGGCTTCGGATCGAAGGGCCTGTCCCCGCACCAGGTGGCCGCCGTGATGGCCACGACCCTGCTCCACCGCCCTGTCCGCGTCGTACTGACCCGCCGCCAGATGTTCTCGCTCGTCGGATTCCGCAGCCCCACCGCGCAGCGGATCACGCTCGGAGCCGACGCCGGCGGGCGCCTGCGGGCCTTCGACCACCAGGCGCTGAGCCTCACGTCGACCGTGCACGAGTTCGTCGAGTCGAGCGCCAACGTGGGACGCACCATGTACGACGCCGACGCTCACCGGACCGGGCACCGGCTGGTGCGGCTCGACGTGCCGACCCCGACCTGGATGCGGGCGCCGGGTGAGACGCCGGGTTCCTTCGCGATCGAATCGGCCATGGACGAGCTGGCCGAGAAGTGCGGGCTGGACCCGGTCGAGCTGCGCGTGCGCAACCAGCCCGAGGTGGGTCCCGTGTCGGGGCTGCCCTTCAGCCGCCGCAACCAGCTCGCCTGCTTCGAGGAAGGCGCCCGACGCTTCGGCTGGGCAGACAGGGACCCCCGTCCCGGGCTGCGCCGCGAGGGGCGCTGGCTCCTCGGGACCGGCATGGCGGCGGCGTCCTTCTTCGCGGGTGTCGGCCCGTCCACGTCGGCCGTGACCGCGGAGCAGGACGGCAGCTTCACCGTTCGGATCAACGCGGCGGACATCGGGACCGGGGCGAGGACCGCGATGCTCTCCGTCGCCGCGGACGCGCTGCGGGTGGACCCGGCCCGGATCCGGGTACGTCTCGGGGACAGCGACCTCGGTCCGGCGTGGATCGCCGGAGGGTCCATGGGCACGCGCTCCTGGGCCTGGGCGGTGCGTCTGGCGGCGGAAGAACTGCGCGAACTGCTCGCGCTCGACGCTGCCGTCCCGCCGGAGGGTCTCACCACCCGGTCGGACACCACCGACGCCATCGGCGCCCTGGCACAGAAGGAACGGCACTCCTACGGGGCGCAGTTCGCCGAGGCAGCCGTGGACATCACCACCGGTGAGGTGCGCGTACGCAGGCTGCTGGGCATCTTCGCCGCGGGCACCATCGTCAACCCGCTCACCGCCCGCAGCCAGCTCGTCGGCGGCATGACCTGGGGCCTGTCCATGGCCCTGCACGAGGAGGCCGTCCGCGACGCGGCGTCCGGCGGATACGTCAACGCCGACCTCGCCGGCTACCACGTCGCCGCCCACGCCGACGTGCAGAACATCGAGGCGGACTGGGTCGAAGACCACGACCCGGAGGACCCGGTCGGGATCAAGGGCATCGGTGAGATCGGCATCGTCGGCGTCGCCGCCGCGATCGCCAACGCGGTGTGGCACGCGACCGGGGTACGCCACCGCCGCCTGCCGATCCGTCCCGACCGCGTCCTCGCGGCGGCGGAAGAGGTTCGGCAGCGGGCCGCGGAGGAAGCCCGGGGTGCTTGACATCGCGGAGGCCCTGCACCGCTGGTCCCAGGAGGGCCGCGACTTCGCCGTCGCCACCGTGGTCGCGGTCGACGGCAGCGCGCCACGGGCCCCGGGCGCGGCCATGGCCGTCGACAGCGAAGGCACCGCCATCGGCTCGGTCTCCGGCGGCTGCGTGGAAGGCGCCGTGTACGAACTGTGCGTCCAGGCACTCCAGGACGGCCGGACGGTACGGGAGCGGTTCGGGTACAGCGACGAGGACGCCTTCGCCGTGGGGCTCACCTGCGGTGGCGTCATCGACGTCCTCGTCGTGCCGGTGCGCTCCGAGGAGCCGGTGCTCCGGGAGGCGTTGTCGGCGGCCGGCCGCGACGAGCCGGTCGCGCTCACCCGGGTGGTGCGCGGGCCGGGCGCACTGCTCGGCCGGGCGTTGCTGGTCCGGGGCGACGGATCGTACGAGGGCAGCCTCGACGGACGTCCGGCCCTGGACCGCCGGGCGGCCGCGGAGGCCCGGGCGCTCCTCGACGGCGGGCGCACCGGCACCGTGGAGATCGCGGAGGACGGGACGAGCTGCCCGGGCGGCCTTACGCTCTTCGTGGAGTCGAGCGTGCCGCCGCCCCGGATGATCGTGTTCGGCGCGGTGGACTTCGCCACGGCGCTGGTGCGGGCGGGCAAGTTCCTCGGCCACCATGTGACGGTGTGCGACGCCCGGCCCGTCTTCGCCACCCGCGCCCGCTTCCCCGAGGCGGACGAGGTGGTGGTCGACTGGCCGCACCGGTATCTCGGGAGCACCGCCACCGACGAGCGCACCGTCCTGTGTGTGCTCACCCACGACGCCAGGTTCGACATCCCGCTCCTGGAGACGGCGTTGCGGCTGCCGGTCGCGTACGTCGGCGCGATGGGCTCGCGCCGCACGCACGAGGACCGCAACCAGCGGCTGCGGGAAACAGGCGTCACCGAGGCCGAGTTGGACCGTCTGCACTCCCCGATCGGCCTCGACCTCGGCGCCCGTACGCCGGAGGAGACCGCCCTGTCCATCGCGGCGGAGATCGTGGCGGAGCGCCGGGGTGGAACGGGTGCTCCGCTGACCGGAGTGCGGACGCCCATTCACCATGACACCGACGGCGCCTTTCAGGCGCTGCGTTGACTGTCAGTGGTGTGAGGTTGACTGCGGGGCATGGCTGAACCCGCATTCATCAACACCGTCTGGAAGCACCTCCGTCAGGTGCTCGGGCCCGCTCCATCGTCCCGTCCGGTCGTCCTCCTGGACGTGCCGGACGGGACGGACTTCCGGGAACTCGTCGATGAGATCTCCGGCAGGGCGGGGAGCCCCAGGACGCTGATCGACGACGGCCGACGGGTCGAGCCCGTCAACGCGCGCACCGGGCTGCCCCTCGTCGAGCCCTTCGGCGAGGAGCTGCTGGAGCTGCGTGCGTGGCCGCACTGGAACGACTGGATCGGGTGCGCCCGCGTGGTCCGTGCCGGATGGGAGCAATCGGTCGTCGTGATTGCGCACCGCGACGACCCGGCCGCCGAGGAAGTCCCGGCGGGTGCTTCGTGGCCGGAGAGGCTGCGCCTGCTCACCGGCTGGGAGCCGCTTCCCCGCGAGCCCGTCGACTGGCGGGCCACCGAACAGGCATTGGGCACGCGCCTGCCCGGCGACTACAAGGAAGTAGTGAACCTGTTCGGGTACGGCAGCTTCGACATGTACCTCGAAGTGCTCGTACCAGGCGTCCGCGGCCTGGACCTGGTGGAGTGGTCCGCGTCCGCTCGGGCCCACACGGCGGACCTCTGGCGGCCCCATCCCGTCTACCCGGCGCCGGGGGGTCTCCTGCGCTGGGGAACGTCGGAGCAGGAGCTCGACTTCGTCTGGCAGACGGGTGCACCCGATCCGGACGACTGGCCCGTACTCGTCCGCACGGACTTCGACACCTGGGAGCGATACGAGTGCGGTGCGGGCGAGTTCATCGTGCGTCTGCTCACGGATGTGGGGCTCAGCTATCCCACCGGCCGAATAGCGGCCCACTGCTTTCTCGACTACGCGTGACGGATGCCTTGACGGTGACCGACGGGTGTCGAGGGGTTCCGCAAGCTTGGACATGGGCATGCCATGGCATGGTCCGGTCCGGCAGGCGTGAACCAGGAGGATGCAGTGAAGAACCCAGGACGACTCCGTAGAACGTCACTCACCCTCGCCGCTGCCGCGGTCCTGGTATTCGCCACGTCCGGCAGCGCCTTCGCCGCCGTGCCGGGCGCGCTGCCCGCCAACGCGGACGGGCTGGAGCAGACGTTCCAGCCCGCCTTCGACTACGACGGCGACGGCTGTTATCCGACGCCCGCCATCGGCGCCGACGGGGCCATCGCTCCCGGACTGAAGACCACGGGCGCCGTCAACGGCAGTTGCCACGACTCCTGGGACCTCGACAACACCAACGGCTACGCACGCTCCCTGTGCAACAACGGCTGGTGCGCCATCATGTACGGCCTCTACTTCGAGAAGGACCAGGCCGTGGCCGGAAGCGGTCTGGGCGGACACCGCCACGACTGGGAGCACGTCGTGGTCTGGGTGCAGGACAACGAGGCGAAGTACGTCTCCACCTCCGCCCACGGAGACTTCAACGTGTACGGCCGGGACGGGATGCTGTGGGACGGCACGCACCCCAAGGTCGTCTACCACAAGGACGGAATCGGGACGCACTGCTTCCGCCGCGCGACCAGCGGCGACGAGCCGCCGGAGAACCACTACCACCAGTGGCAGTTCCCGGACCTGGTCGGCTGGAACGGCTACCCCGCCGGCATCCGGGAAAAGCTGGTCCAGGCCGACTTCGGCAGTGCCGTCTTCGGCCTGAAGGACGGAAACTTCGCCGGCCACCTCGCCAAGGCCAAGCCCGCGGGGATCCCCTTCGACCCGTACGCCTGACAGTCGCGAACGGGGCGGCGCGACCAGGCGCCGCCCGCCGGTCACGAGAGGACACGCATGACCAGCAGCACCACCCGGATCGCACACCTGCGCGCGGCAGGCGTGAGCTTCGTCGTCGAGCTCCACGCCCCGCTGCCCCGCATCCTGCACTGGGGCGAGGACCTCGGGGAACTGGACGACGACGGTCTGGCGTCGCTGGCACTGTCGGCGGACGCGGCCTCGCTCCACTGCGCGCTCGACGAGCCACGGCAGTTCACGGTCTGGCCCACCCAGGCCGACGGCTGGTCGGGCACCCCCGCCCAGGAGGGCCACCGGGCCGGGACGGCCACCACGCCCCGCGTCACGATGACGAGCGCCGAGGAGAGCCCTGACGCACTCGTCATCGCGCTCCACGACGCCGACGCCGGGCTCGACCTCACCCTCACCTACCGGCTCGACCCGTCCGGCGTCCTGGGTGTGCGCACCCGGGTGTCCGCCCCGCCCGACGCCCCCGGCCCCGCCCCGTACGACCTCGCCGCCACCACCGCCCTGCTCCCGCTGCCGAACCGCGCCCAGGAGATCCTGGACTTCACCGGCAAGTGGTGCCGCGAACGCACCCCGCAGCGTGGCCGGCTCGCCTTCGCCGGCCACGTCCGCGAGGTCCGCAGGGGACGCCCCGGGCTGGACGCACCCCATCTGCTGACGGTCGGCGTGCCCGGTTTCGGATTCCGTACGGGTGAGGTCTGGGCCCTGCACGTCGGCTGGAGCGGCAACCAGCGCTGGCTGGCCGAGCGGCTGCCCGAAGGCGCCGGGGTGCACGGCGGCGTCCTCGGCGGGGGCGAGCTGCTCGCGCCCGGCGAGATCCGGCTCGCCCCGGGCGACAGCTACTCCTCGCCCGAGTGCTGGTTCGCCTGGTCCGCCGAAGGCCTGGACGGTCTCGCCGGCCGCTTCCACACGCTGCTCCGCTCCCGCCCCGGGCACCCTTCGTCGCCGCGTCCGCTGACCCTGAACACCTGGGAGGCGGTCTACTTCGACCACCGGCCCGAGCGGCTCCTCGCACTGGCCGACGACGCCGCCGCGGTCGGGGTGGAGCGCCTCGTCCTGGACGACGGCTGGTTCCTCGGCCGTCGCGACGACACGGCCGGACTCGGCGACTGGACGGTCGACCCGCAGATGTGGCCCGACGGGCTGACTCCGCTGGCGGACCGGGTACACGACCACGGCATGCAGTTCGGGCTCTGGGTGGAACCGGAGATGGTGAACCTCCGCTCGCGCCTCGCGCGGGAGCACCCCGAGTGGATTCTCGGCCCGTCCGCGGGCGTGGGGCCGAGCTCCCGCCACCAGTACGTGTTGAACGTGGCCCACGAGGAGGCGTTCGCGTATCTGCTGGAGTCGCTGGACGCCCTCGTCGCCGAGTACCGCGTCGACTATCTGAAGTGGGACCACAACCGGGAGCTGCACGAGGCGGTCCACCGCGACGCGCACGGCGGTGACCGGCCCGGGGTCCACGCCCAGACGCGGGCCCTGTACCGGCTGATGGACACGCTCAGGTCCCGCCGGCCCGGCCTGGAGATCGAGTCCTGCTCCAGCGGGGGCGGACGCGTCGACCTCGGCGTCCTCGCCCGCACGGACCGGGTGTGGGCCTCGGACTGCAACGACCCCGTGGAGCGCCAGGCCATCCAGCGCTGGACGGGACAGTTGCTGCCGCCCGAGCTGATCGGCGCCCATGTCGGGGGCCCGCACAGCCACACGACGGGCCGGGTCGCCGACGACTCGTTCCGCCTGATCACCGCACTGTTCGGGCACGCGGGCATCGAGGACGACCTGACCGCCCGCACACCCGCGGAGCGGCAGGCACTGACCCGCTGGGCGGCGCTGTACAAGGAGGTACGGGGACTGCTGCACGGCGGACGGGTCGTCAGGGCGGACCTTGAGGACGAGGCGACGTACCTGCACGGAGTCGTCGCACCGGACGCCGGTGCCGCGCTGTACTGCTGGGCGCGTACGGAGACCTCCGCACCGGCCCAGTCGGGCCGCGTCCGCCTCCCCGGCCTGGCCCCCGGCCTGCCCTACCGGGTCCGCGTCCGCACGGAGGCCGGACTGCCCTCCATGCACCAGGTCATCGCCCCCGCCTGGTACCGGGCGGCCGTCAAGGGCTGGGTACCGATGGCCGGCACGGTACTGACCGGGGCGGGGCTGCCCATGCCGACGCTCAACCCCGGGCAGGCGCTGCTGATCGAGGTCGCCGTGCCGGAACCGGCGAACTGACCGGCCCCCACACCCTGAGCGTCACATCGCCGGCACCCGGACATACCGTTCGGTGATGTGCAGGTCGGCCTCGATGCCGCCGGCCGCCGCGCGCAGGCGGGGCAGCACGTCGGTGACGCACTCCTCCAGGGTGCGGCTGCTGCTGTGCATGGCCACGTTGACCGCCGCCACGACCGCGCCGCGCCGGTCGTGGACGGGGACGGCGACCGAGCGCAGACCCACCTCCAACTCCTCGTCGACCAGCGCGTAGCCGTCGGCCCGGACCCGGTCCAGGGTGGCGCGGAGCTCGTCGGGACGCGTGACGGTGTACGGGGTCAGGGCGTGCGGTCGCGTCCGGGCGAGGCGGCTCTCGCGCTCCGTCGGCGGCAGTGCGGCGAGCAGGACGCGGCCCATCGACGTCGCGTGCGCGGGGAAGCGCGTGCCGACCGTGATGTTGACGTTCATGATGCGCCGGGTCGCCACGCGCCCCGTGTACTGGACGTCGTCGCCGACGAGGACCGCGAGCGAGGCCGAGTCCCGGACTTCCCCGGTCAGCGCGGCGAGGTGGGGCTGGGCGATCTGCGGCAGCGTCGCGAGGGACAACGGCGGGTAGCCGAGGGCCAGTACGCGCGGGGTGAGGTGGTGGGCCCGGTCCTGCGCGGTGACGTAACCGAGGTGTTCCAGGGTGATCAGCGCCCGCCGGGCGGTGGCTCTGGCCAGCCCGGTGGCCCGGGCGACGTCGGCCAGCGTCAGCCCGTCCCGGCCCTCGCCGAAGCCGGCCAGCACGGTCAGACCGCGTGCGAGCGACTCGTTGAACTCGCGGCCCAGTTCCTGTTTGGAGGCGCCGGTCCACGAGGCCAGTGCGGTGGGGGAGTCAGGGGCGGCGGCGGGCGGGGCCTGGCGGAGGTCCTGCTCCATGGCCGCGGCGGCCGCCAGCACCCGGGGCAGCAGGGTGTCGCGCAGAGAGGCCGCGGTGTGCCGGCTGGTGTGGCTCACGACGCTGACGAGACAGGCCACCTCACCGTCGGGGGAGCGGACCGGCACGGCGAGGGCGACGAGACCGGGCTCGATCAACTGGTCGTCGAGGGCCCAGCCGTCGTGGCGCGACCGCTCCGCACGTACGGCGAACTCCTTCTCGTCCGGGGGCTCATGCGGGGGAACGGCGGGGAAGGCCCGCCCCTCCGGGTCCGCGGCCCGCCGCTCCCGCCACCGCTGCCACTCCCGCGCATCCCAGTCGGCCGCCAACAGCGGTCCGGGAGCGGTGCGTTCGGCGGGCAGCAGGTCGCCGATCCGGAAGCTCAGCGACATCGCGCGGCGCCGGGTGGCCTGATGGATGAAGCGGATGCCGTCGTCGTCGCCGACCGCGAGGGACACCGACTCGTCGAGCTCGTCGGCCAGCGCGTCGGCCCGCCGGCCGAGCAGCGAGGGGAGACGGAGGGCGGAGAGGTAGGCGTTGCCCAGTTCCATCAGGCGTGGGGCGAGCGTGACATCCCGTCCGTCCACCCTTACGTACTCCATGCGGGCCAGGGTCGCGGTGATCCGGTCCACCGTGGACCGGGCCAGACCGGTGGCTCGCTCGATGGCGCTGGGGCTCATCGTCCCGCCCTCGTCGGTGAGCCGGCGCAGGACGGTGATGCCGCGCATGAGCGGGGCGACGGCTTCGGCCGGTTCCGGCGTCTCGGCCGGCTGGAGCGTGTGGGTCGGTGGCATCGGCTCTCCGTCGTGCGTCGTGGGGACACAGTAGTGAACACCGGCAGGTGAGGGGCGGTCTCCCCGGCCGCGGTGGGACGCCGACCGTTGACAGGGCTCCGGACGGGCGGCAGACTCCGTGCCAAGAATAGTGAAAGAAACTTCACTCTGCGAACACGTGAGGAACGGTCCCATGGACAAGGTGGTCGCCTCCGCCGCGCAAGCCGTGGCCGACGTGCCGGACGGTGCCTCGATCGCGGTGGGCGGCTTCGGACTCAGCGGCGTCCCCGACGCCCTGATCGCGGCCCTCCACGAACGGGGCACCGGGGACCTTCGCGTCGTCTCCAACAACTGCGGCGCGCAGGAATCCGGGCTCGCGGTCCTGCTGGCGGCCGGCCGGATCAGCCGGGTCACCGGCTCGTACATCGGAGGCAACAAGGAGTTCGGCCGCCAGTACCTGGCCGGCGAGCTGGAGCTCGAACTCATCCCGCAGGGCACCCTCGCCGAGCGCCTGCGCGCCGGCGGGGCGGGCATCCCCGCCTTCTACACCCCGGCCGGGGTCGGCACCCTCGTCGCCGACGGCGGCATGCCCTGGCGCTACGACGGGAACGGCGGCGTCGCCATCGGCTCCCCGGCCAAGGAGGTACGCGACTTCGACGGCACCCCCTATGTCCTGGAGCGCGGCATCCGCACCGACTTCGCCCTCGTCAGGGCCGCCAGGGGGGACCGGCACGGGAACCTCGTCTTCAACAAGGCGTCCCGCAACTTCAACCCGCTCGCCGCCATGGCCGGCCGCATCACGGTCGCCGAGGTCGAGGAACTGGTCGAGCCCGGCGAGATCGACCCCGACCACGTGCACCTGCCCGGCATCTTCGTCCGGCGCGTGGTGGAACTGACGCCGGAGCAGGCGGCCGACAAGAGGATCGAGCAGCGCACCGTGACACCACGGACCAACCCGGACGAGGACGGCCACCGATGAGCTGGAACCGCCAGGAGATGGCCGCCCGCGCGGCCGCCGAACTCCGCGACGGCGAGTACGTCAACCTGGGCATCGGCCTGCCGACGCTGATCCCCAACCATCTGCCCGACGGTGTGCACGTCGTCCTCGAATCGGAGAACGGCATCCTGGGCACCGGCCCCTTCCCGTACGACGAGGACGTCGATCCCGACCTGATCAACGCCGGCAAGGAGACGGTGACCGTCCTGCCGGGCGCCTCGTTCTTCGACTCGGCCCTCTCCTTCGGCATGATCCGCGGCGGACACATCGACACCGCCGTGCTCGGCGCCATGCAGGTGTCCGCGCGCGGCGACCTCGCCAACTGGGCCGTCCCGGGCAAGCTGGTGACCGGGATCGGCGGCGCCATGGACCTCGTACACGGCGCCCGCCGCGTCATCGTGACGATGACCCACACCGCCAAGGACGGCAGCCCGAAGATCGTCGGGGAATGCAGTCTGCCGCTCACCGGCCGGGCCTGCGTCCACCGCGTCATCACGGACCTGGCCGTTCTCGACGTGACCCCCGACGGGCTGGTCCTCGTGGAGACCGCACCCGGCGTCGAGATCGCCGAGGTGCTCGCCCGGACCGCCGCCCCGGTCCGTGTCGCCGAACAGACCATGCCGTGAGACCCGGCCCGCCCGCACGGGCAGCCGCCCCCGTACCGGAAAGGAAGCACCCACGCCCATGAGCACCCCATCCGCCCCGGCCGCCCCCCGCGCGCTGAACCAGGCCGACATCACCGCCGAGATCGCCGCGGCGCGCGAGAAGTACGCCACGTCCCTCGCCGGCGGCGCGCCCGCGCGCCCGCACCCCGCCCGGGACTACGCCCCGTATCGCAGCAGCACCCTGCGTCACCCGAAGCGGCCCCTGATCGCCGCAGGCGCCGATCCGGAGGCCGTCGAACTGTCCGGTCCCGTCTTCGGCGTCACCGACATCACCGAACTCGACCACGACCTGACCAGGCAGCACCCCGGAGAACCGCTGGGGGAGCGGATGACGGTCTCCGGCCGGGTCCTCGACCGGTCGGGCCGTCCCGTGCGCGGCCAGCTCGTCGAGATCTGGCAGGCCAACGCATCCGGCCGCTACGCCCACCTGCGCGACCAGCACCCCGCACCGCTCGACCCGAACTTCACCGGCGTGGGCCGCTGCCTGACCGACGACCAGGGCGCGTACTCCTTCGTCACCGTCAAGCCGGGCGCCTACCCGTGGCGCAACCACACCAACGCCTGGCGCCCCGCGCACATCCACTTCTCGCTGTTCGGGGCCGCGTTCACCCAGCGCCTGATCACCCAGATGTACTTCCCGGGCGACCCGCTCTTCGCCTACGACCCGATCCTCCAGTCCGTCACCGACGACGACGCCCGCGGCCGTCTCGTCGCGGCGTACGACCACGACCTGTCCACCCCCGAATGGTCGCTCGGCTACCGCTGGGACATCGTCCTCGACGGCCCGTCCGCCACCTGGATCGAGGAGGGCCGCTGATGTCCGCCGCCATACCTGCCGCCGCATCCGGATCTGCGCCTGAAGGGCTCCTGCCCACTCCGTCCCAGACCGTCGGCCCCTTCTACGGCTACGCCCTGCCCTTCCCCGGCGGCGGCGACATCGCACCGGCCGGCCGGTCCGGCGCCGTGGTCCTGCACGGCCACGTCCTCGACGGAGCCGGTGAGCCGGTGCCCGACGCCCTCATCGAGGTGTGGCAGCCCGCACCCGACGGATCGCGGCACGGGGCGCCCGGCTCCCTGCGCCGCGACCCCGTCACCGGAGCGGTCATCGGCCGCCACGGCGTCGCGTTCACCGGCTTCGGGCGGGTGGCGACGGACGCCGACGGGCACTACACCGTCACGACGCTGCCGCCGGGCGGAGCCCCGTACCTCGCGCTCGCCGTCTTCGCCCGCGGCCTGACGCACCACCTGCACACCCGCGCCTATCTGTACGACGCCGCGGGCCTCGACCAGGACTGGCTGCTCGCCGGGCTTCCCGAGGAGCGGAGGGCCACGCTCCTCACCACGCCGGAGGACACCGGCGTCCACCGATTCGACATCCGTCTGCAGTACGACGGCGTACATGAGGAGACGGTCTTCCTTGACTTCGGGTGACGCGGCGGCGTCGGGTGACGCGGCGACTCCGGCTGATGCGGTGACTTCGGCCGCCCCGGCAGCTTCGGCCTACGCGGCAGCTTCCGCTGACGCGGCGGCGGACGTCGGCCTGCTGGCGCCGGTCCGCGCCGGCACGGCGGTCGAGGACGCGACGGGCGACGCGGCGTACGTACGCGCGCTGCTCGACGCCGAGGTGTCGCTCGTCCGCGCCCAGGAAGCGCTGGGGCACGCCCCGGCCGGGGCGGCGGACGCCGTCGCCTCGGCCGCCGCCGACGCGGCCCGGTTCGACCCGCGTTCCCTGGCGCTGCGGGCCCGTTCGGGCGGCAACCCGGTCATCCCGCTGGTTTCCGACCTGACAGCCGCCGTCGCCGAACGGTCACCGGAGGCCGCCGCCCACGTCCACCGGGGGGCGACCAGCCAGGACATCCTCGACACCGCCGCCATGCTGGTGGCGTCCGAGGCCCTGCGCCTGATCCTGGCCGACCTCGACCGTGCCGCCGCCGCCCTGGCCCTCACCGCCGCCGGGCACCGTGACACTCCCATGGCGGGCCGCACCCTCACCCAGCACGCCGTGCCGACGACCTTCGGCCTCAAGGCCGCGGGCTGGCGCAGCCTGGTCCTCGACGCCCGCGACCGGATCGCAGCGGTCCGGTCCGCGCTCCCGGTGCAACTGGGCGGCGCGGCCGGGACGCTGGCAGCCTTCGCCGCCTTCGCGGAGTCAGCGAATCCCGTCGCGGGGATGCTTGCGGCGTCGGCCGGGGACACCGGCCCCGGCCTCGTCGAGGCGTACGCCACCGCGACCGGACTGGCCGTGCCGTCGCTGCCCTGGCACACCCTGCGCACGCCGGTCGCCGACCTCGGGGGAGCGCTGGCCTTCACCGCCGGGGCCCTCGGCAAACTTGCCGCGGACGTCCTCGTCCTCTCCCGCACCGAGATCGGGGAGGTGGCCGAGAGCGCCGGCGGAGGATCATCGGCGATGCCGCACAAGGCCAATCCGGCCCGTGCCGTCCTCATCGCCGCGGCCGCCCGCCAGGTCCCGGCGCTCGCGGGGATCCTGTACGGAGCCCTCGCCGCCGAGGACGAACGTCCGCCCGGTGCGTGGCACGCCGAATGGCAGCCGCTGCGGGAGGCGCTGCGCACGGCCGGCGGGGCCGCCGACGCGACGGCCACCCTGGCCGAAGGGCTGCGCGTCCACCCCGGGCGCATGCGCGAGAACCTCGACGCGACCGGCGGACTGATCGTCAGCGAACGGCTCGTCGCCGTCCTCTCGGCCAGGACTGGACGGGCCGCGGCCCGCACGGCGGTGACCGAGGGAGCCGCCCGAGCGGCCCGCGAGGGGATCCACCTCCACGAAGCCCTGGCCCAGGACCCGGTACTGGCGGACGTGGCGTCGCCGGACGAACTGAGGGCGCTGACCGACCCGTCCGGATACACCGGCTCGGCCGGCCTTCTCGTCGATCGCGCGCTGCGCCGGCACAGCGGGGAAACGGTTCCGGAATGACGTGCAGGCCGCACACGACGACCCCGACACGCCCCGGTCGCCCCGCGACAGCACACCCACCCCGTGCACTCCCGGCAGCCGCCGCCAGGCACACATCGCATCCGGCACCGACCGGCCCAGGAGCCCCATGACCACCCCGAACGCACCCACCACGCGCCTCCTCCACCACCAGGTGGCCGGCGACCTCGGCGCACCGCCCCTCCTCCTCGGGCCCTCACTCGGCACCGCACTGTCCGTCTGGGACGCGCAGATGGCCGGACTGGCCCGCGCCCACCGCGTCGTCCGCTGGGACCTGCCCGGCCACGGCGGCACCCCCGCGGCTCTGTTCCCCGCAGGCGGTGGCGTCGCCGAACTGGGACGGCAGGTGCTCCGCCTCGCCGACGCCCTCGGCATCGAGCGGTTCGCGTACGCGGGCCTGTCTCTCGGCGGCGCGGTGGGGAGCTGGCTGGCCCTCCACCACCCCGACCGGATCACGTCGCTCGCGCTCGTCTGCTCCTCGGCACGCTTCGGTGAACCGACGGCATGGCGCGAACGCGCCGCCCTCGTACGGGCAGAAGGCATCGGCCCGGTGGCCGGCACCGCGGCGGCCCGCTGGTTCACGGCGGACTTCGCCGACAGCCCCGATGCCCGCGCCGTCGTGGCCGGCCTGCGCGACGTCGACCCCCTCGCGTACGCCGCGCTGTGCGACGCCCTCGCCGCCCACGACCTGCGCGGCGTACTCGCCGGCGTCACCGTCCCCACGCTCGTCGTCGCGGGCCGCGACGACCCCGCGACGCCGGTCGCCCACGCCCGTGAACTGGCCGACACCATCCCCGGCTCGACGCTCGTCGAACTCCCGGGCGCCTCGCACCTGGCCAACCTCGAACGGCCCGCGCCCGTCACGTCGGCGCTGCTCACCCACTTCGCGGCCGTGACAGCGACCGACGACGCCTCCCGCCACAGCGCGGGACTCGCCGTACGCCGTACCGTCCTCGGCGACGCGCACGTCGACCGGGCCATCGCCCGGACCACGCCCTTCACCGCCGTCTTCCAGGACTTCATCACCCGCTACGCCTGGGGCGAGGTGTGGACCCGGCCCGGCCTCGACCACCGGACCCGGCGCTGCCTCACCCTCACCGCCCTGGTGGCACTCGGCCACCACGAGGAACTGGCCATGCATCTGCGGGCCGCGCTCGTCAGCGGCGACCTCACACCCGAGGACGTCCAGGAGGTCCTGCTCCAGGCAGCCGTCTACTGCGGAGTCCCGGCAGCCAACGCCGCGTTCGCCGCCGCGGACCGGATTCTCACCGAAATCAGCCATGCCGCAGAGGAGAAGTAGCTCATGCACACGACCGTAGGGATCATCGGCGGCGGCCCGGCGGGCCTTCTGCTCGCCCGCCTGCTGCACCGCGCGGGTGTCGACTGCGTGGTCCTGGAGAGCCGCGACCGCGCCTACGTCGAACAGCGTCAGCGCGCCGGGATTCTCGAACAGCCCACCGTCGACGCGCTGCGCGAGGCCGGGGCCGCCCAGCGCCTCGACGCCGAGGGGCTGGTGCACGACGGCATCGAGCTGCGCTGGGACGGCCGGTCCCACCGCGTCGGCTTCCCCTCGCTGACCGACGGCCGCCGGGTGTGGGTCTACGCCCAGACCGAGGTCGTCAAGGACCTCATAGCCCTGCAACTCGCGGACGGTGCACCGCTGTTCTTCGGGGCACAGGTCACCTCGGTCGAAGGTGCGGACACCGACCGGCCGACCGTCCACTACACCCACGAGGGCCGCGAGGAGGTGCTCACCTGCGACTACGTGGTCGGCTGCGACGGATTCCACGGCGTCACCCGGGCCGCGATCCCGGCCGGGGTGCAGCGCACGTACGACCGGGTGTACCCGTACTCCTGGCTGGGGATCCTGGCCGACGTACCGCCGTCCTGCGACGAACTGATCTACGCCCACTCGCCGCGCGGCTTCGCCCTGCACAGCATGCGGTCGCCCGAGGTCAGCCGGCTCTACCTCCAGGTACCCAACGGCACCGACCCCGCCGACTGGTCCGACGAGCGGATTTGGGACGAGCTGGACGCCCGCTTCGCCGTGGACGGGGAGTGGAAACTGCGCCGGGGCCCCATCACCTCCAAGTCCGTTCTGCCGATGCGCAGTTCCGTCACCGAGCCGATGCGATACGGCCGGGTGTTCCTCGCCGGGGACGCCGCCCACATCGTCCCGCCCACCGGGGCGAAAGGGCTCAACCTGGCGGCGGCCGACGTCGTCGTGCTGGCACGCGCCCTGGAACGTCAGCACACGACCGGATCGTCCGACCTGCTGGACGCCTACTCCGACACCTGTCTGAGCCGGGTGTGGCGGGCCGAGCACTTCTCGTACTTCATGACCACCACGCTCCACACCGACCCCGAGCAGAGCGGCTTCGACACCCGGCTGCAGATCTCGCAGCTGGACAGGATCGCCGCCTCGCCGCACGCCGCCGCCGAACTCGCACAGAACTACGCGGGCCTGCCCCTGCCATAGGTCCCACCAGGAGGATCTCCGTGGATCTCACGGTCCAGCAACTGCGGTACTTCGTCGCCGTGGCACACGAGCTCCACTTCGCCCGTGCCGCGCAGGGCCTGCGCATCTCCGCCCCGTCGCTGAGCCAGCAGATCGCCGCGCTGGAAAGGAAGTTCGGTGCCCCGCTGTTCCGGCGGGACGCGCGTCACGTCGAACTCACCGAGCTGGGGTCCGAGCTGCTGCCGATGGCCCGCCGCTCCATCGCGGCGCTGGACGAGGTCGTGTCCTGGGCCGAGGAGCGGCGGGCGGGCGGGGCGGTGGTGCGCGTGGGTCTCGTCGTCGGGAGCCACATCGGTTCCGCCATTCTGGGCGAGGCGGCGCGCGCCTTTCCCGAAACGCGTTGGAAGATCCGGCGCCTCGGGTTCGACGGCTCCCTCACAGCGCTGCGGACGGACCTGGTCGACGTGGTCCTCGCGCCGGCCCTGGCAGCTCCCTCGGGCCCGGACCTGCACGTGGTCCCGCTGTGGACCGAGGGCCGGGTCCTGGTGGTCGGCGCCGGTCACCCGCTGGCCGGGCGCGACAGCGTGACCGTGGACGAGGTGGCGGACGAGCACTTCGTCGCGACCCTGGGCGACGAGGCGCTCACCGACTGGCTCGGGCTGCCGCGCAGCGACGGGTTCGCTCCCCGGATCGCGTACGTGGCCGCCACGTTCGAGGAGGTCCTCGACATCTGCGCCGCGGGTCTCGGAGTCAACATCGCCGGCGCCGGAGCGGTCTCCGGATCGCCCCGGCCCGGTGTCGTGTTCGTTCCGGTGCGAGGGCTGCCCGACGCCACGGTCTACCTGCTGCGGTCGGCCAGGGGCCCCTCAGCGGCCGTGCTGGCGGTCGAGGAGCTCGCCGTACGCGTGGCGCGTCGCGAGACGGGAGGGTCGAGTTCCGGTGGGTGACGTCAGGCATACCCCGTCCGACCTGCGAGATTAAGTTCACCCTCATGATGGTTGGGGTAAGAAGTCGTGGCTCCGGGGGAGGCTCGTCAGCAGACTTGATCACACGCGCACCCGCCCCCTGGAGGCACCTGTGACATTCGATCAAGTCCCCGACCGCCGGTCCAAGCCGTCGTGGGAGGGAGTCCTTCCCGGACGCCCCGCACCCTTCTTCCTGGAGGACGGGGACGGCGAACGGGCGAAGCTGTTCGACAGCGTCGTGACGGTCCTGCTGTCGGCGGACGAGACGGAGGGCCAGTTCGGGGTCTTCACCACCCGCCAGCCCAAGGGCGACCTGATCGTCGCGCACTCCCACGAGGACGTGCACGAGATCTTCTACGTGGTCGAAGGAGCCGCCCGCGTCTTCCTGGAACACCCCGACGGCCGTCAGGAGAGCAAGCTGCTGCGCCCCGGCGACTTCGGCTACGTGCCCGCGGGAATCGTTCACTCGTACCGCACCGAAGGCGAGTACAACAAGATACTCGGCGTCTCCACCGGCGGATTCGAGCGCTTCTTCCAGGCGCTGGGTGATCTGACGGAGGAACGGGACGTGCCGACCGTGCCGTTCATCCCCTCCCCGGACCGGATGCAGCAGGCGTTCACCCGCTACCGGAACATTCCCGCCCCGGGCCAGCAGTGGGAGGGAGCGTGAGCCCGCGTACGGAGGCCGATGACCGGGCCGACGCGGAACAGCGCGGCCGCAACGCGACCTTGATGCAGACCTACGTCGAGGGCCTCGCCTCGACCTCCCCACCCGGACCGACGGCGCCCGCACCGGCCGTGACGGTCCTGCGTGATCTGGTCTTCTCCGAGCCCGGCACCACCGGCGGTGAACTGAGGCTGGACCTGTATCTGCCCGAGGACGTGCCCGGCCCGCGCCCCGTCATCGTCTGGCTGCCCGGTGGCGGGTGGCAGCGGGCCGCGCGGGGCATGGGCCCGCATCTGGGCCGCCTGTTCGCCCAGCGCGGCTACGCCATGGCGGACGTCGAGTACCGGTCGAGCCGCACGGCGATCTGGCCGGCCCAACTGCACGACGTGAAGGCCGCAGTGCGCTATCTGCGGTCGGTGGCGCAGGAGCGCGGCCTGGACGCGGAACGCATCGGCGTATGGGGAAGCTCCGCCGGCGGGCACCTGGCCGCGCTCCTCGGACTGACCGGCGGCGACCCGGTGTGGGAAGGGGAGGGCGGGCACGCCGCGCAGTCCAGCGAGGTCCAGGCCGTCGTCGACGGTTACGGCCCCGCTGACCTCCCCCACATGGACACCGATCGCCTGCCGGGCGGAGTTGTCAACGACATCGACCCGTCGTCCCCGCCCTGGGGACTGCTCGGCGGCCCGACGAAGGACCGCCTCGAACTCGCCGCGCAGGCGAGCCCGGTGAGCCACGTCAGCGGGCCGACAGCGCCCTTCCTCATCCTGCACGGGGACGCGGACCTCCTGGTCGGGCCGAGGCAGAGCCGTCGGCTGTTCGACGCCCTGCACGATGCGCGCAGCGAGGCGACCCTGGTGTCGGTCCACGGGGCCGGGCACGGGTTCTTCAACACCGACGCCCTTGAGCGGACGCCGCCTCTGCCCACGACCGTGCACACCACCCGGTGCGGCGAGCGTGCCCCGGAACGGCCGGGTGCGCTCACCTCCGGTCTCGTCGAGCGGTTCTTCGACCGGCACCTGCGCCGGCACTTCTCCGACTGAGCGACGACGGCCGAAGTGGCCCACTCGCGTGGTGCCGAATTGCCCCACGCGGGTGAGCCGCACCCTGCGTAACGTCAACGCCATGCCGAACCTTCTGCCACCGAACGGACCTCAACGAACGCTTGCCCTCGCCCAGTTGAGCAACTCCGTCGGCGACGGCGCGTACTACGTCACCTCGGCCCTCTACTTCACCCATGTGGTCGGACTCGCCCCCGCCAGGATCGGTCTCGGCCTCACCGTGGCCTGGGCGGCCGGCTCCGTCGTCGGGGTACCCCTCGGCCGGATCGCCGACCGCCGGGGCCCGCGGGGAACGGCGGTCCTGCTCGCCCTCGCGACCGGTGTCGCGGTCGCGTCCTTCCTCGTCGTACGGGACTTCGCGCTGTTCCTCGCGGCCGCCTGCCTGTACGCCACCGCGCAGTCGGGCCTCGCCGCCGCCCGCCAGGCGCTGCTCGCCGGCCTGGTCGCCAGGGAGGAGCGCACCGGGGCGCTCGCCCATCTCCAGTCCACGCTCAACGCGGGCCTTGCGGTGGGCGCCGCTCTCGGCGGCATCGCCCTGTCCGCCGGAACCACGGCGGCGTACCTCGCGGTCTTCGCCGTCGACGCCGCGAGCTTCCTGCTCTGCGCGCTCGTCCTGCTACGGCTGCCGTCCGTCGCGGCGGTGCCCGGGGACCGCCGCGTGAAGCTCGCCGTGCTGAGGGACCGGCCGTACGCCGTCGTCACGCTCCTCAACACCGTGCTGCTGCTGCGCATGCCGTTGCTCAGCCTCGGCCTGCCGCTGTGGATCACCGAGCGGACCGAAGCCCCCGAGTGGGTGGTCTCCGCCCTCTTCGTGCTCAACACCGGTGCGGTGATGCTCTTCCAGGTCCGCACCGCCCGCTCCGTGAACGGCATCCCCACGGCGGCCCGTGCCCTCCGCCGGTCCGGCGCGCTCATGGTGCTCACCTGCGCCGTCTTCGCCATGTCGGCGGCGGACTCCCCTTGGGTCGCGTTGGCCGCCCTGACCGGTGGCTCCGTGCTGCTGGTCGCTGCCGAGATGCTGCACTCGGCCGGCTCCTGGCAGCTCTCCTTCGATCTGGCACCGGCGGGGCGCATCGGCGAGTACCAGGGCTTCTTCGGTACCGGCGTCACGGTCGCCCGCACGCTGGGGCCCCTCCTGCTCACCGCGCTGCTGGTCGGATGGGGCACGGCGGGCTGGCTGCTGCTCGGTGGGACGGTGCTCGCCGCGTCGTACGCACTGGGGCCGGCGGCGCGGTGGGCGGCGGGGACGCGTCAGGAGTCCGCCCCCGCAGCCCCCGTCGCCCAGGGCGTCTGAGCAGGGCCCGGCGCCGCAGCCCGGTGGGCTCAGGGGCGCGGGCGGTGACCGAACCGCACCCCCTCCCACGGGGCATCGGCCGGGAACGACTCCGCGCGGCGCTGGCCGGACGGGCGTGCGGCCGCCCGGTCGATCCCGGGCTTCGCGGCTTCGAACCGCTCCAGCCAGTCCAGCAGTTCCCCGCGCAGCTCATCGGCGACCTCCCGGTGCGAGTCCAGCCCGGCGAGGTTGTCCAGCTCGTACGGGTCGGCCGCCAGGTCGTACAGCTCGGTCTCCGTGTAGTGGTCCGCGCCGGGGTCGTTCCAGGCGTCGGCGTCCGGTGCGTCCACCGCGTACTTCCACCGGGAGGTACGTACGGCGCGTCCCACCCGGTCCTCGCTGATCTGGACGAATACGGAGCCGGGCCGGCCGGGGTCACGGCCCCCGCCGGTAAGGGGAAGCAGGGAACGGCCCTGGACGCCGTCGGGGACCGGAAGGCCCGCGGCCGCGAGCAGGGTCGGCATCAGGTCCACCGTTCCGACAGGCCGGCGGACGAGCCCGCCGCCGGTGAAGCCCGGCCCGGTGAGCGCGAACGGCACATGGACGGACGCCTCGTGGGCGGAGCGCTTGTACTCGCTGTTGCGGGTACGGAAATGGGAACCGTGATCCGCCGTCCAGGCCAGCACGGTGTTCTCCTCGGTTCCGATGCTTCGCAGAGCGTCGCGCAGCCGCCCGACCCCCTCGTCGACCCGCTTGATCTGCCCCAGATAGCCGGCCAGATGGCGGTGCGCGCCGCCCTGCGGGGCGTCCGATGAGAGCGCGGCGAGGTCCGGGGGCAGCCACGCGCCCTCGTAGCGCTCGCGGTAGCCCGCCGGAGCCGGGTAGTCGTCGGTCGGATTCTGGTGGTGCGGCTCCAGCAGGGAGAGGAACAGCAGGTACGGGCGGTCGTGGTGGTCGGCCACGAAGCGGATGGCCGCGTCGATGAGCGCATCGGAGCGGTATCCGGGCAGCCGGACCGCATCCCCGTCCTCGTCGTACACCACCGTGCGGTAGGCGACCGAGGTGAACTCGAGCCGGTCCGAGGCGAGCCAGCTGCCGTAGCCGCCCCGGCGGTCCGGTTCCACCGGGCCGTCCGGCTGGTCCTCGCCCGCCAGATGCCACTTGCCGATGTAGCCGGTCGCATACCCGGCCGCGGCGAACTCCCCGGCGAGTGTGGGGATGTCCTCGGAGAGCGGCAGACCGTTGCGGAAGACGCCCGCGGCGGTCGGGAAGCGACCGGTCTGCAGCGCCGACCGGGCCGGTGCGCAGACCGGATTGGGCGTGATCGCGTTCTCGAACAGGGTGCCCTCGCGGGCGATCCGGTCGAACTCGGGAGTCACCCCCGCCCGGTTGCCGTGCACGCCGGCCGTGTCCCAGCGCTGCTGGTCGGTGAGGACCACGATCACCTGTGGGGGCGCCCCGGCGGGCGCCGCCGCAGCGCCGCCCGCCGGGACCGGTGCCTCACCGTGCGGGACGGGCACGCTCACGCGCCCGCCGTCCCGGCCGTGGAGGCGCCGGACGCGATGCCGAACGACGGGTCCGGCACCGCCTCGGGGCTGATGAGGGCGGAGGAGCGGCCGTCGGTGCCCACCGGGACGTCGCCGTCGATGGTGACTCGCCGCAGCTTGCGCTCATGGGTGTCGGAGTCGTCCACGCCGTAGTGCTGGGTGGCGCGGTTGTCCCAGATGGCGACGTCGCCCACCTGCCAGTCCCAGCGCACCGTGTTCTCCGGGCGCTCGATGTGGGACTGGAACAGATCGACCAGGGCCCGGGAGTCGCGGCCGGTCAGCCCGCTGATCCGCTGGACGAAGTTGCCGAGGAGCAGGACACGCTCGCCGGTCTCGGGGTGCACGCGGACGACCGGGTGCTCGGTGAGGAACTTCGTCGAGGTGAACACCTCCTGGTACTTGGCGAGCGCCTCCGGCAGGGCGTTCGGCCGCAGGGCGACGTAGTCGTAGTCGTTGGAGTGGACGGCTCGCAGGCTGTCCGCCAGGGTGCGCAGCTGCTCGGGCAACTCGGCGTAGGCGGCAGCGGTGTTGGACCACAGGGTGTTGCCGCCGTACGGCGGGATGACGACGGCGCGCAGAATGGAGAAGGCGGGGTAGGCGGGGACGAACGTGACGTCCGTGTGCCACTGGTTGGCCCGGCCGCCGTGGTCGGAGTCGATACCGAGCGAGTAGCGGCCGTCGGCGGACGGGACGGTCGGGTGGGCGACCGGAGTGCCGAGCAGCCGGCCGAACGCCTCGTGGCTGTCCTCGTCCAGATGGTCCTGACCACGGAAGAACACGACCTTGTTGGCCAGCAGCGCCGCCCGGACGGCCGCGACGGTCTCCGGGGTGAGATCGCCACCGAGACGGACGCCGGAGATGACGGCCCCGATACGGCCGCCGAGCTTCTGGACGGTGATGGCGGGAGCGGGAGCAGGAGCGGTGGTGGTGGAGGTCATGGCGGATTCCCTTCGAAGGACACGCTCGGCGTGGGCCGCTCGTGGATCCCGGTCAGCGATTAATTCGGGAGCGGAAGTAATGCGGGCGTGTGGCGTTCACCGACGGACGCAGTGCTGTCCGGGAGCGGAGTGTGGGTGATGAGCCGTCCGACGTGCGGTGCGGGGCAGCCTGGTCAGGCGGCGGTACAGCGGCCCGGACACGCGGCCGGCATTGCGGTGCGGCCGGCGCGGGCGGGCCGCGCATCGGTAACGGCCGTCGCGAACATGTTCCGGAGACTCGCAGCGCCCCGCGTCGTACGTCAAGCGCCCGTAGGTGTCCCGCAGGGCGCCGGGCAGTGGTTCAATCGGCGCCTGCGCGGGGCCTGCGCGCCCTCCGTGAAGGCCCTGCAAAACTGCCTCTGAACTGCGGTTTTCCCTGCCGGTCCGGAGGAGTCTCACGCCCTGCCCCGGCACCTGGTGCGAACCCGGAGACGATTTCATGCCGCCGTTACGTTGCGACCGGTCCCGTGTCGCACGACCTGAGGAAGGCCCATGACAGCTGCCCCCCACCTCTTCCGGGCGACCGGTGACGGCCGCCGCGAGGCGAACGCCGCCACGGTGCTGCGCACCGTTCTCGACCACGGGCCGGTCGCGCGCCGGACCATCGCCGATCTCTCCGGGCTGAGTCCGGCCGCGGTGTCCCGTCAGTGCACCGACCTCGTGGGCCTCGGCCTCGTAAGGGAGTTGCCCGAGCTGGTGGCGAGCAGCGGAGTCGGCAGACCCCAGATCCCGGTCGATCTGCACACCGGGGAGAGCGGCGGACCGGTGGCGGCCGGAGTCCACATCGGTGTGCCCGGTTCGACGTTCGGCCTCGTGGACCTGCGCGGACGGCTGCTGGCCCGCCGCGCCCTCCCGTACGACGGCATTCCGCCCGGGGAGCTGCCGCTGCGGATCGCTCAGGGTCTGCGCGCGTTCCTCGGTGACGTGGGCAGCGGCCGGCGCCTGCTGGGTGTGGGCGCGGCCCTCGGCGGCTGGGTGGACCCGGCCACCGGGACGGCCGTGCGGCATGACGCGCTCGGCTGGCATCAGCGGCCGCTGGCCGCCGAACTCGCCCGTAGCCTGGGCGGACTCGAGGTGCGGATCGACAACCACGCCCGGGCCGTCGCCCAGTCCGAGATCCTCTTCGGCCGGCCCGAGGCACGCCGCAGCCTGGTACACCTGTTCATCGGCAACGTGGTCGACGCGGCCCTCGGTATCGCCGGCGTGGTCCATCAGGGCCCGGGGTCGGGGGCCGGTGACGTGGCGCATCTGCCCGTCCCGGATTCCACGGCCCCCTGCCCCTGCGGGCGGTCCGGATGCCTGGAGGCGACCGCCTCCAACACGGCCGTCGCGCAGACCGCCGTGCGGCGCGGGATCGTGCCCGAGCCGGACGCGTTCCTGGTGGTGGACGCCGCGGCGGCCGGCGACCGGCGCGCGGACCGGCTGCTGCGTGAGCGGGCCCGCGCGGTCGGCCGGGCGGCGGCCCTGCTCCTGGACGTCCTCAACCCCGATCTGGTCGTGGTCACCGAGCACTCCAGCCTGGTCAATCCGGAATACCTGGAGGAGATCCGGGGCGCGGCGGTGGACCGTTCCCATGTCTGCCGGGACCCCGAAAGGATCGTCAGTCCGCATGCCGGGACGGCCGTCATCCCCGTCGCCGCAGGAACCATCCTGCTGAACCCGCTGTTCAGGAGCCCGCTGACAGCGTTCCCCTGCTAGGGCCTTTCGTTTGGACCATGCCGGGCTCGCGGGTCCGGTGCGCACACCTGCGGCGTTGTCGTCGGTCGCCAATGCTCCGCAGTGACTCCCTCCTCCGCCCTGCAGCTGCACGCACCGGACCCCGCTCCCTGATCCGGCCTGATCCAAACGAAAGGCCCCAGCCGCTCGCAGAGGACGGGAGGGGGCCGCGTGTCAGGATGCGGACAGACCGGGTTGACCGTCCGGCGACGCCACTGTCATATTGCTCCCGTGAACCCGGACATGCGCCTCATCTCCCGCAGGCACGTCGACCTCTGTCGACAGGCCAGCGCGGTCTGTGCCGTCCACAACTGACCCGGACCGCCTCTCCCGCCGGCCCTTCCCGGGTGTTCGCCGTGCCTCGCTGACACCTCACCGGTGGTACGACTCTCCCGTCCGGAGCTGATTACCCGAGGTCCGGCACCGCGTGACGACGTAGTGCGCCGCACCTCTGCCCTCCCCGCACGGGGGCAGGCCCCCTCTCCCGCTGCCGGTGCCGATTCCGTACGTCTTCGAAGTGCCTCCGAACGGTGCGCGCTTCAAGCCGTGTGACCTCCTCCTCCTCCTTCAATTCCTCCCGCAGCGGAACGAATTCGTCGGCATCCGGCAGCTCCCTCCCTTCACCGTCCCTCACCGTCACAGGCAGGCTTCGATGACCGAGCTGTACTCCCTCACGCCCCCCGGACCCTCCCGGCGCTCGACACTGCGCGCCGCGGGAGGCGGCGCCCTGCTTCTCGGACTGGGCCTGGCGGGCTGCCGCTCGGCGGTGTCGGACGCCTCGTCCGCCCCGCAGGGCGCGAGCGCCGCACCCAAACGCGGCGGTGTGCTCAACGTCGCGGTCAACAGCGACTTCACGCCCGCCCTGCTGTTCTCGCAGAGCGGGCAGTCCCTCCAGCACCGGCTGATCTACAACACCCTGACCCGCTACGACGACCGGCTCAGCCCGAAGCCGGAGCTTGCCCGCTCCTGGACGTACGCCAAGGACGGGCGCAGCATCACGCTGCGGCTGCGTGACGACGTGACGTTCCACAACGGTCGTAAGTTCACCGCCGACGACGTGATCTTCGCCGTGAAGAACCTGCAGAAGCCTGTGCGATCCGCCCAGTTGCGCGCCACGGCCGCCACGATCACCGGATTCGAGAAGCGCGGCGACCACGAACTCGTGCTGAAGCTGGCGCATCCGGTCAACAACCTCTTCGACCTGTTCGAGTTCATGATCATCGCCGATTCGGAGACGGTCGGGGACGCCGTCACCGGGAAGAAGCTCATCGGCACCGGCCCGTTCAGACTGAAGAAGTGGAGCCCCGGCTCCGGTCTGAGCCTCGCCCGGAACGACACGTACTGGCAGGCCGGCCGCCCCTACCTCGACGGTGTCGAACTGCGCGTCATACCGCAGGCCGACGCGCTGATCTCGTCGCTGCGCTCCGGCCAGTCCCAGCTCTCCTTCAACGTGCCCGGCAAGAGCCTCGGCGTGGTCAAGAGCGATCCGCACCTCACCATCAGCGACTACGACACGGGCGGAGGCGCGGTCTACCTCGGGGTCAACACCACCATCGCCCCGCTGAACGACCGGACCGTACGCCAGGCCCTCGCCTGGGCCGTCGACCGCGACCGGCTGCTCGCGCAGACCCTCGGCGGCTACGGCCTCGCCTCCGCCGCTCCCTGGCCCAAGTCCTCGCCCGCCTTCACCGAGGCGCACCGCACCCACTACTCCCACAACCCCGCCAAGGCGCGGGAGCTGCTGAAGTCCGCCGGGCACAGCAAGCTGGAACTGCCACTGCTGCACCTCGCGTTGCCTGGTGACACGGCGATCGCCGAATCGCTCCAGTACGACCTCAAGCAGGTCGGCGTCCACGTCACACTCCAGCCCACCGACCCGGCCACCGGGCAGAAGAAGCTGATCTCCCAGGACATGCCGGCCCTGTGGACCATGGGGCACGGCTTCGCCCAGGTCCAGCCCTCCACCCTCGCGGTGAGCGCCTATCCGTTCAACGAGGCGAAGAACACCTCCAAGTACCGCTCGGCCGCGTACACCGCGGTCGTGCAGGATGCCTGGACCAAGCCCGAGACGAGCGCGGCGACGGCCAACGCCCAGCACGAGAAGATCTCCACCATCCTGCTCGACGAGGCGTTCCTCATCGACCTCGTCGTCCGCGGACAGGTCCAGGTCGCCGCCGACCGGCTGCACGGCGTCACCGTGAACAAGTTCTCGTACCTCAACCTCGACAACGCCTACCTGGTCTGACATGCGCAGCTACCTGATACGACGGCTGCCGTCGGCCCTCCTCGTCCTGCTCGCCGCCTCCTTCCTGATCTTCACCATCCTGCGGCTCGTCCCCGGTGACCCCGCCACCACACTCGCGGGCCCGGACGCCGACGTGGCGACCGTCGCCGCGATCCGGGACCGGCTCGGCCTCGACGCGCCGCTCCTCTCCCAGTACGTCCACTGGATCGGCTCGCTGCTCACGGGCGACCTCGGAGCCTCGTACGCGATCGGCGGGCAGACCGCCGACCTGATCGGGGACGGGCTCGGCGCCACCACCGAACTCACCGTGGCCGCACTCCTGTTCGTCGTCCTGCTCGGGACGGCCTTCGGCGTGCTCGGGGCCACCTCCCGCAGCCGTTGGATCCGCACCGCGGTCCGGGTGACCACGACGGCCGCCCTGGCCGTGCCGCCCTTCGTCAGCGGAGTCCTGCTCGTGCTGCTGTTCGCCGTGATCCTCGGCGTGCTGCCCCCGGGCGGGCGGGTCGCCTTCGTGACCGCGCCCGACCTCGCCGCGCAGTACCTGCTGCTGCCCGCCCTCTGCCTGGCCCTGCCCAGCGCCGCCGTACTCGGCCGCTACCTCAAGGACGGCATCGAAAGAGGGCTCGCCGAGGACTACATCCGCACCGCGACCGCCGCCGGAGTCGCACCGCGCCGGCTGCTGTGGCGCCACGCCCTGCCGAACGCCCTCCCGCCCGTCGTCACCCTGCTCGGCATGCAGGTGGGGCACCTGCTCGGCGGCGCCGTGCTCGTCGAGGCGATCTTCGCCTGGCCGGGCCTCGGCCAGCTCGCCGAACAGGGTCTCCAGCGCCGGGACTACCCGGTCGTCCAGGACCTCCTGCTGCTCCTGGTCGCCGTCTTCGTCCTCGTCCAGCTGCTCACGGACCTCGTGTACGCATGGCTCGACCCCCGGATCAGGTGGGAGTAACCCTGATGACCTCGACGACCGACCTGCTCACCGCAGGCCCGCCCCCGGCCCCCCGCAAAGCGCGCGGCCGGGCCCGCAGCCGCCACCCCTACCGCAACGCCCTGTCCACCGCACGCGCCCGCACCGGCCTCGTCCTCGTCGGCGCGGTGATCCTCGCCGGGCTGCTCGCACCGATCCTCGCCGGGCACGGGCCCACCGACCAGAGTGGTCAGAGCCTCGCCGCCCTGGGCTCCCCGGGGCATCCGCTGGGCACCGACGACCTCGGACGGGACCTGCTCAGCCGGGTCCTCCACGGCATCAGGACCGACCTCGGCATCATCGCGATCGCCGTCCCCCTCGGCGCCGGCCTCGGCTGCCTGTTCGCCCTCGTCGCGGCCGCGCACCCGGTGGCCGACACCGTCGTCCAACGGATCTTCGACCTCCTTCTCGCCTTTCCGGGCCTGATCCTCGCGCTAGCCGTCACCGCGATCCTGGGCCCCGGCCGCCTTCCCGTCGTCCTGGTCATCGCACTCGCGGAGATCCCGGCGTTCGGACGGCTGCTGCGGGGCGGGATCCTCGTCCAGCGGGAGCGGGAGTACGTGACCGCCGCCCGGGTCGGCGGCAGCTCCGGCCCCCGGGTGCTGGTCCGGCACATCCTGCCCAACGCGGCCGACCCGCTCATCGTCCAGATCGCCGTCTCCCTGACCGTCGCCGTCTTCATCGAGGGCGCGATGAGTTTCCTCGGCGTCGGCGTACGGCCGCCGGAACCCACCCTCGGAGCCGTACTGAGCCAGTCCATGCCCTATCTCGCCCAGGCCCCGAACTTCGCCGCGGGCCCCCTGATCACCGTGACCGCGCTCGTCCTCGGACTCTCGCTCATCGCCGAGGCGCTCAACCGGGAGATACGCCGATGACCGCCCAGGAACTGCTTCAGGTCCGCGACCTCGGCGTCGAGTTCACCGCCCCCGGCGGCTCGGCGCTTCGCGCCGTCCGTGGCGTCTCGTTCACCCTGAGGCGGGGCGAAACCCTGGCCGTCGTCGGCGAGTCCGGCTCCGGCAAGTCCACCACCGCTCTCGCCCTGACCCGGATGCTGCCGGGCACCGGCCGTGTCACCACCGGCACGGTCCGGCTGGACGGCCAGGACCTGGCGGCTGCCACCGAGCAGGAGCTGCGCGCCGTGCGCGGGGCCCGCATCGGCATGATCTTCCAGGACCCGATGACGGCCCTGAACCCCGTCCTGACGGCCGGCCGCCACATCGACGAGGTGCTCCGCGCGCACGGCAACCGGGACAAGGCCGCTCGCAGGGCCCGTACCGTCGAACTCCTGGACCGGGTCGGCATCCCGGAGCCGCACCGGCGCTCCGACGACCACCCGCACCAGTTCTCCGGCGGCCAGCGCCAGCGCATCCTCATCGCCATGGCCCTCGCGGGCGAACCCGACATCCTGCTCGCCGACGAACCGACGACCGCGTTGGACGCCACCGTCCAGGACCAGATCCTCACCCTGCTCGCCGACCTCAACCGGGAGACCGGCACCGCCCTGGTCCTCATCACGCACAACATGGGCGTCGTCGCCCGCGCGTGCGAGCGGGTCCTGGTCATGTACGGCGGCACGGTCGTCGAGGACGGGCCCACCGCCGAGGTGCTCACCCGCCCCCGCCACCCGTACACCGCGGGGCTCCTCGCCGCAGTGCCCCGCCTCTCCAGCCCGTCCGGCACCCGGCTCACCGGCATCCCCGGCAGCCCGCCCGACCTCACCCTGCTCGGGGACGGCTGCGCCTTCGCCGACCGCTGCACGCTCGTCGAGGACCGCTGCCGCACCGCAACGCCTCCGCTCACCCGGTCGGCGGGCGGCGTGCACGTGGCCTGCCTGCCCGCCGCGGACCGCACCGAGCCCCTGCCCGCGCCCGCCCCGCCAACCCGCATCGACCGCCCCGTCCCCGGAGCCGTAGTGCTGGAGGCCGACGGACTGCGCAAGACGTACAAGGTGCGAGGCCGGCGGCACGGGGCCCCCGCGCTCGACGGGGTGTCGCTGACCCTGGCGGCAGGGGAGACCCTCGGCATCGTCGGGGAGTCCGGCTCCGGGAAGTCCACCCTCGCCCGCGTGCTGGCGCACGCCCACTCCGCCGACGCCGGCAGCATCCGGCTGCGCGGCGAGGACATCACCCGGCCTTCGCGGAGCGCCCTGCACGCCGTCCGCCGGCAGGTCCAGATGGTGTTCCAGGACCCGTACGCCTCGCTCAACCCCCGCATGACGGTCGGCGAGATCGTCGCCGAACCCCTGATCGCCTTCGGCCTCGGCGACCGGGACCAACGGCAGGAGCGGGTGGCGGAACTGCTGTGCCGGGCCGGCCTGGACCCGGCAGTGGCCGACCGGCCTCCGCGCGCCTTCTCCGGCGGCCAGCGCCAGCGCATCGGCATCGCGCGGGCACTCGCCCCGGAGCCCTCCGTCCTCATCTGCGACGAACCCGTCTCCGCGCTCGACGTGTCCGTCCAGGCCCAGATCGTCGGACTGCTCACCGACCTCCAGCGCGACCTCGGTCTCGCCCTCGTCTTCATCGCCCACGACCTCGCCGTCGTCCGGCAGGTCAGCCACCGCATCGCGGTCATGCACCAGGGCCGGATCGTGGAGACCGGCAGCGCGGACGAGGTCTGCGAGCACCCCCGCGACCCGTACACCCGCGCCCTGCTGGCGGCGGCGCCCGAACCCGTACCTCCGGCCACCCGTGCCGTCCGGACGCAGAAGACTGGAGCACTCGCATGAGCGCGTGCTGCGGCCCGGGCTTCGGTCACCCGATTGGCGGTGGCCCGCGGGCAGGTCTACCGTCGGGTGAGTGAGCGACTGCGTTCACTGACGGCTTGAGTGGCAAGCAGACAACCCATGACGGGCTCCCACGCGACACCCCGGCAGGCTGCCGAATCCCCGAAGAAGGGACGAGGCAGCGGGATCGCCCTACTCGTCATCTGCTCGTGCCAGTTGATGGTGGTTCTCGACATCACCATCGTGAACATCGCGCTGCCGCACATCCAGACCTCGCTGGGCTTCTCGACCGAGAACCTGTCCTGGGTCATCAACGCCTACACGCTCACCTTCGGCGGGCTCCTCCTGCTGGGCGGGCGGCTGGGCGACATCCTGGGGCGCCGCAGAGTCTTCATGTTCGGCGTCGCCCTCTTCGTCTTCGCCTCCCTGCTAGGCGGGCTCTCCCAGGAATCGTGGCAACTGCTCGCCGCCCGCTCCCTGCAGGGTGTCGGTGGCGCGATCGCCTCACCCACCGCCCTCTCGCTCATCACCACGACCTTCCGCGAAGGCCCGGCGCGCAACAGGGCGTTCGGTGTGTTCGCGGCCGTCTCGGCGGGCGGCAGCGCCATCGGGCTGCTGGCGGGCGGCGTGCTGGTGGAGTGGCTCGACTGGCGGTGGATCTTCTTCGTGAACGTCCCCATCGGTCTGGTGATCGTGCTTGCCACACGCCGCTACATCCGTGAGTCCGAACGGCATCCGGGCCACTTCGACGTCGTGGGCGCACTGACGGCGACCCTCGGGATGGTGTGCCTCGTCTACGGCTTCATCCGCGCCTCCGAGAAGGGCTGGAGCAACACGCTGACCCTGGTGGCGTTCGCCGCGGCCGTGGTGCTGCTGGCCCTGTTCATCAGGATCGAGAGCCGGTCGCGGCAGCCCATCACACCGCTGTGGATGTTCCGCGACCGCAACCGCGCCGGCACGTACGGAATGATGCTGAGCCTGGCCGCCGCGATGTTCGGCATGTTCTTCTTCCTGACCCTGTTCGTGCAGAACATCCTGAACTTCAGTCCGCTGAGGACGGGCCTAGCCTTCCTGCCCATCAGCGTGATCATCGCGGTGGGCGCCGGGATCGCCTCCCGGCTGCTTCCCAAGTGGGGTCCGAAACCCTTCATGGTGACGGGCGCCCTCCTGGCAGCCGTCGGGCTGGGCTGGCTGACCCAGACCGACGTCAACAGTTCGTACCTGGGAAGCCTCTTGGGCCCGGTGCTGGTGTTCGGCCTCGGTATGGGCCTGCAGTTCGTCTCGCTGACGCTGATGGCCGTCTCGGGGGTGGCCCCGCACGAGGCCGGCGCGGCTTCCGGCATCCTCAACACCACCCAGCAGGTCGGCGGATCGCTCGGCCTCTCCATCCTCGTCACGGTCTTCGGCACGGCCAGCCGCAACGAGGCCACCGACCAGGTGCCGAAGTTCCTCGCGGACGCGACTCCGGCCCAACTGGCCGAATTCCGCCGGACCGGACAGCTTCCGGGAACCTGGGGAGACCAGGTCCTGGCATCGGGCGTCTCCACCGCGTTCGTCGTCGCCGCGGTCTTCGCCGTCGTCGCCGCGCTGATCGCCCTGATCGTCATCCAGGTGCGCCCTTCGGACCTGGAACGCCTGCGCGGAGACGGTGCGATGCCCGGTGCGGGGGAGGAAGCGGGCACGCAGGCGGAGAGCGGTGCGGGCGCCGGAGTTCCGGGCCCGGCCGGTGAACGTCCGGGTCCGCAGGAGTGAGTGCGGCCGGCGGAGGGTTTTGCGCTACGGCGCGGCGAACGAGGGCCCGGCCGTTTGAGGACCCGGACCCGGTGAGGCACCGTGCCCGCGCCGCCGGTCAGTGATCCTGTGCTCCCGGCTCCGGGGCCGCTGCCGGGCCCCGGTTGGGCTACCCCTTGACTGTGAACCCCGCCCGCAGCAGGGCGGCGTCGCGCGACGACGGACCGACCAGAAGCTCGAACGCCCCCGGCTCCACGATCCGCCTGCCCTCGGCGTCCACGAGGCTGCACTCGGCGACCGGCAGCTCGATGACGACGTCGCGCGACTCGCCGGGGGCCAGCGGCACCTGGCGGTAGGCCTTGAGCTCCTTCTCCGCCCAGGTCACGGAGGTCACCGTGTCACTGACGTACGCCTGCACGGTCTCCAGCACGGGGCGCTCACCGGCGTTGCGGACGGTGACACGCGCCCTCAGCGTGTCACCCGCGCCGAGGACGTCGGTGAGCACCTCCAGATCCGTGTACGTGACCGTCGTGTAGCTGAGGCCCTCGCCGAAGACGAACGCCGGACGCTGCGTCAGGTCGGCGTAGCGGGTGCCGTGCTGGCCGCGCACCTGGTTGTAGTACGTCGGCTGCTGTCCCGCATGACGCGCGAAGGAGACGGGCAGCCGCCCGGACGGCTCGACGATTCCGAGCGCGAGTTCTGCGACGGCCCGGCCGCCGAGCATCCCGGGGTTGAACGCGTGCACGATCGCCGCGGCGCGGTGGGCGGACGGCGGCAGGACGAGCGGCTTGGAGCTGATGACCACCACGACGAGCGGCTTGCCCGTCGCGGCGAGCGCGTCGAGCAGCGCGACCTGGCCGCCGATCAGCTCCAGGGTCGCCGTGGAGCGGCCCTCACCCACGAGTTCGATCCGGTCGCCCACGACCGCGACGACGTAGTCGGCCGCCTCCGCAGCAGCGACCGCCTCGGCGATCATGGCCTCGGACGGCTCCGCAGGGACGACGATCTCCGGCCGCGGCTGCCCGTCGGGGAAGAAGGCGCCCTCAGGGTCCGGGCCCACGGTCAGGATGTCGGCCCCCCGGGCGTGCGTGACGCTCCAGCCGTCCGGCACGTGCTCACGGAACCCGTCCAGCACGGTACGGATCATGGCGCGCGGATGACCGTCCGGCAGCCAGTCCGCCTGTCCGGACGAGCCCGCCCAGTCGCCGAGCTGGGTCTGCGCGTCGTCGGCGTTGGGACCGATGACGGCGACCGTGCGCGGCACGGATCCGGCACCCGCGACCGCTCGGCCGTTGGGACCGGCCCCGAACCCGCCCGCAAGCGGCAGCGTCCCGTCGTTGGCCAGCAGCACCAGCGAGCGGCGCGCCGCTTCGAGGTTCACCTCCGCATGGTCCGCGCTCCCGATGACCGCGGCCTGGCGGTCGCGGTCGGGGTGGCGCGGATTCTCGAACAGGCCCAGTTCGAACTTGAGGGTGAGGATGCGACGGACCGCCGCGTCGACCTCCGCCTCGTCGAGCGTGCCGGCGGCGACCGCCTCCTGCGCGCCTTCGAAGAAGGCCGGAGTCGTCATCACCATGTCGTTGCCCGCGCGGACCGCGGCGGCGGCAGCCTGCGCGTGCTCGGCGTACACGTGCTGCTCCCACACCATGCGGCCGACGTTGTCCCAGTCGGTCACCAGCGTTCCGGTGTAGCCCCACTCGCCGCGCAGCACCTCGTTCAGCAGCCAGTTGTTGACCGTGACCGGCACTCCGTCCATGGACTGGTAGCCGAGCATGAACGTCCGGCAGCCCTCGCGGGCGACCCGCTCGAACGGCGGCAGGAACCACGAGCGCAGCTTGCGCCGGGAGATGTCGGCCTCGCTGGCGTCCCGGCCGCCCTGGGTCTCGGAGTACCCCGCGAAGTGCTTGGCGCACGCGAGGACCGCCGTCGGGTCGTCCAGACCGTCGCCCTGGTAGCCGCGCACCATCGCCGAGGCGAGCTCGCCGATGAGGAAGGGGTCCTCCCCGAACGTCTCGCTGACCCGGCCCCAGCGCAGGTCCCGGGTGATGCACAGGACCGGGGAGAACGTCCAGTGGACCCCGGTCGCGGCCACCTCGACGGCCGTCGCCCGGGCGATGCGCTCCACCAGCTCCGGGTCCCAGGTCGCCGCCATGCCGAGCTGGGTGGGGTAGATCGTCGCACCCTCCCAGAACGAGTGACCGTGGATGCAGTCCTCCGCGACGAGCAGGGGGATCCGCAGCCGGGTCCGCCCGGTGAGTGCGGCGGCCTCCAGGACCCGGTCGGGGGAGGCGTGGAGGATCGATCCCGCGTGCATCTCCTCGATGAGGTGCCGCACCCCGTCCTTCGCGTTCAGTTGAAGCATCTGCCCGACCTTCTCCGGCAGAGTCATCCGGCCGACCAGGTCGGCGACGCGCTCCGGGACGGAGAGGGCGGGGTCGAGATAGGGCAGGGAGGAGCCCACGGGATTTCCTTTCACAACGCCGGTGACGTTCTGTGGACCACCGTACGCCGAATCCCGACCGGGTGGTAAGTATGTGGGTGTGCGACCGTACGCAGGAGTGCCGTTCGACATGACCGGGAGAGTGGCGAGTGACGGGTGAGGCGCGTCGTGGCTACGCGAAGGGCCGGGCCAAGCGTGTGGAGATCCTCGACCAGGCCATGAGCATGTTCGGCGAGGTCGGATACCGGGGTGCCTCGCTGCGCGTGATCGCGACCCGCTGCGGCATCTCGCACCCGGGCCTGCTGCACCACTTCCCCACGAAGGGGTCACTTCTGCTCGCGGTCCTCGAACACCGTGACGAGGTGGACGGTCGGTGGCTGTCCGTCGGCGGTCCGACCGGAGTGGACCGCCTGCGCCGGCTGATCGGCCTCGCGGCACTGAACGCCGAACGGCGGGGAATCGTCGAGCTGTTCACCGTACTCGCCGCCGAGGCCACCTCCGCCGATCACCCGGCTCACGCCTACTTCGTCGAGCGGTACCGCGACTCGGTCATGACCACCGCCGTCTCCTATACGGAAGCCCGCGACGCCGGGGCCCTTCGGGACGGGATCGCCCCCGGTGAGGCGGCCCAGCAGTTGATCGCGCTCATGGACGGACTCCAGACGCAGTGGCTTCTCAGCGGCTGCGCGACGGACATGGCGGGCGTGCTGCGCGCCCATGTGCAGGCACAGTTGACCGTACGACTCTGAGCGGCGAGGGCGGCAGGAGCGGCCACCGGGCCGGAATTTTGCCTTCCGCTTGAGGAGGGCCCGCTGCGGGGTGCCGAACCCCTTTACGGTCTTGTCATGTGCCGGTAACTTCCCAGCTGCAAGAGATTGCAGCAATATTCCGGCTGGAATTTCAGTCGTAACGCACCCCCATCGTCAGGGCCTTGAGGCGCGTCAGGGTTTCCGGCGGGACGGCGCAGGTCCCCGACTCCTGCGTCCTGGACGCCACGGCTTCGCCGTCGCCGTGGCCCTTCCCTGGAGACACCGATGAAACACACCCCTCACCGGCTGCTCAGACGCCCCCTGGCGGCAGCTGCGGCCGCGGCCGCCGTGCTCGGCCTGTTCACCGCGCTGCCGGGCACCCCCGATCTCGACGCGAAGCCCGTCGCCGCCTCCGAGACCTCCACGACCGTCTTCTACTACACCAAGACGAAGAACTGGACCGCCTACAACCTGCATTACGCGCCGGACGGCGGTTCCTGGACCGCGGTGCCCGGTGTGGCGATGGACGCCGCCTGCACCGACTGGGTCAAGAAGACGGTTCCGCTCGGCACCGCTCAGGGGCTGAAGGCGACCTTCAACAACGGCTCGGGCGTCTGGGACAACAACGCCGGCAACAACTACGACCTCGGCAGCGGGAACGTCACCGTCAAGGACGGGGTCGTGGCCCACAGCGACCCGTGCGGGGGAACCGGCCCGGACCCCAGCCCGAGCCCCACCGACCCGGGCGCCAACACCGCCTCGGTGTACTACTCGACGGCCACGGTCGGCTGGACCACCACCAACCTGCACTACCAGCCTGCGGGCGGGTCGTGGACCGCGGTGCCCGGCGTCGGCATGGAGCCCGCCTGTACCGGCTGGGTGAAGAAGACGGTCGCCCTCGCCGCTGCCACGTCGATGCAGGCCGTGTTCAACAACGGCAACGGGGTCTGGGACAACAACAACGGCGGCAACTACACGATCCCCGCGGGTGTCAGCACCGTGAAGGACCGCACGGTCGTCAAGGACGCCAAGGACCCGTGCGTCGCCGAACCCCCGGACACCGAGGCGCCCACCGTGCCCACCGCGGTGACGGCCAAGGCCGACGGGGTGTCCGTCGTCCTCACGTGGGAGCCCTCCTCCGACAACAGGAAGGTGACCAAGTACCAGGTCACCCGGACCGGCGGCACCAAGGGCAGCGTCGTCACCGACGTGAGCTCGACCGTGCTCTCCGAGCAGAACCTGGAGGAGAACACCGCCTACACCTACACCGTCAAGGCGGTCGACGCGGCGGGCAACACCTCCGCGGCCTCCACCGCCGCGAAGGCGGCCACGGGGGTCAAGCCGCCGACGGCCGCCCAGGGCACACCGCTGGGCACCGACCCCCGCAAGGACCCGATCTACTTCGTCCTGACCGCCCGCTTCAACGACGGGGACGCGAGCAACAACCGGGGTGGCAGCCAGGACGTGAAGTCCGGCAACGCCGCCAACAACGACCCCATGTTCCGGGGCGACTTCAAGGGCCTGGTCAACAAGCTCGACTACATCAAGGGGCTCGGCTTCTCGGCCATCTGGATCACCCCCGTCGTCCTGAACCGGTCCGACTACGACTACCACGGCTATCACGGCTACGACTTCTACAAGGTCGACCCCCGCCTGGAGTCCGCCGGAGCCTCGTACCAGGACCTGATCAACGCGGCCCACGCCAAGGGCGTCAAGATCTACCAGGACGTCGTCTACAACCACTC
This sequence comes from Streptomyces sp. NPDC050422, assembly GCF_044458665.1. Lineage (NCBI taxonomy): Bacteria > Bacillati > Actinomycetota > Actinomycetes > Kitasatosporales > Streptomycetaceae > Streptomyces > Streptomyces sp. NPDC050422. The sequence continues at coordinate 3,666 of NZ_JBITIE010000011.1, read as the reverse complement.
CTCGCGCTGGGGCGCCAAGGGCCTGTTCACCCCGACCGTCTACGGGGTCCGGGACAGCCAGTGGAGCTGGTACTACGACGAGAAGAACGAAGGCTTCGAGTACGACGGACTCACCGTCGACCCCAAGAGCGGCAAGTCGTACTACAACGGCGACCTGTGGTCCACCGCCGAGCCCGCGGGCAACACCTGTCTCAACTGGGGCAAGCCGACCGGAGCCACCTCGCCCGAGGGCTACAGGATCTACAACTGCCAGTGGCCCAACCCGACGTCGGGAATGTTCCCGACGGAGTACTACCACAACTGCTGGCTGGGCAACTGGGAGGGCGAGGACTCCCGCTCGTGCTGGCTGCACGAGGACCTGGCCGACTTCAACACCGAGTCGGCACCGGTCCAGAACTACCTGATCGGCGCGTACAACAAGTACATCGACATGGGCGTCGACGGGTTCCGCATCGACACCGCCGTCCACATCCCCCGCACCACCTGGAACCGCCGCTTCCTGCCCGCGATCCAGGAGCGGGTCACCCAGCAGTTCGGTGCCGAGGCGGCGAAGAACTTCCTGGTCTTCGGCGAGGTCGGCGCGTTCGTCAACGACAAGTGGAACCGCGGATCGGTGAACCACTCCGCGCAGTTCTTCACCTGGAAGGAGCGCAAGGAGTACGACGCCGACGACGCCAAGGCCGCGCTGGAGATGTACAACTACGAAGAGCAGCTCGGCACCGGGTCGCAGCCGACCTCGGACAACGCGTTCCTGAACGGCAACACGTACCACGAACCCGACCACAGCAAGTTCTCCGGCATGAACATCATCGACATGCGCATGCACATGAACTTCGGTGATGCCACGAACGCCTACAACAACGGCAAGGACTCCGACGACTCGACGAACGACGCCACGTACAACGTCGTCTACGTCGACAGCCACGACTACGGCCCCAACAAGAGCAGCGAGCGCTACACGGGCGGCACCGACGCCTGGGCCGAGAACATGGCCCTGATGTGGACCTTCCGCGGCATCCCCACCCTCTACTACGGATCGGAGATCGAGTTCCAGGCAGGCAAGAGGATCGACTGCGGTCCGACCTGCCCGCTGGCCACGACAGGGCGGGCCTACTACGGCGACCACCTCGCCGGGAACGTCACGTCCTCGGAGTTCTCCGAGGTCGACTCCGCCACCGGTGAGGTGGCCAACACGCTGTCCCAGCCGCTGGCCAAGCACGTGCAGAGGCTCAACCGGATCCGCCGGGCCGTGCCCGCCCTGCAGATGGGCCAGTACTCCACCGAGGGCATCACCGGCCAGATGGCGTACAAGCGCCGCTACACCAGCGGCACGACGGACAGCTTCGCCCTCGTGACCGTCACGGGCGGAGCCTCGTACACCGGGATCCCCAACGGGACGTACAAGGACGCCGTCACCGGCGACACGCGGGTCGTCACGGACGGAAAGCTCACCGTCGCCGCCCCGGGCAAGGGCAACATGCGCGTCTACGTGCTGAACGGCCCGGGCATGATCGGCACCGCGGGCCCCTACCTGAAGTAGCGGCGCGGCAGCGGGACTTCCCCGGCGGATCAAGCGCCCCGGCGGGCCGTAATCCTCCGGCCCGCCGGGGCGCGTCCGCGCGTGGCGGAGCGGCTACGAGCCGCTGTCCGCCGCCAGCAGGGCCTCGTGGCCGATCATGGCGGTGGAGCCCGGTGCCGTACAGGCGAAGGCGCCGGCCACCGCGCCCAGACGGGCGGACCCGAGGGCGTCCCGGCCGTCGAGCCTCCCGTACAGGAAACCGGTGACGAACGCGTCGCCCGCGCCATTGCTGTCCACCACCGGTGCGGGTGGCACGGTCGCCGGTACATGGCGCGGGTCCGGGCCGCCGTCACGGGTGAGGACGTAGGAGCCCTCCGCCCCCGCCGTGGCGACCACGGTCGCGGCCCGGCCCTCGCTCAGGATCTTCCGCATCAGCGCGGGCGTGCGGTCACCCGTCGCCGCCGCACTGAAGAACACGAGATCCGACCGGAGCGCGAACTCCCTCTGATGGTCCGCCAGTCCGTCCCAGTCGTGCAGATCGGTGGAGACCGGGACACCGAGCGCCTCGATGTCGTCGTAGAGGAAGCGCGTGAAGTTCATGATGGACAGATGCACATGGCGGGCGCGCCGCAGCCGGGGGAGGTAGAAGTCCCGCGGCATCCGCAGGTCCTCCGGATCGCGGGCGTCGTAGAACGACATCCGCCGGCCCGTCGCATCCACCAGGTTCACCGCGCGGCGGGTGCCCGCCGCCGAGATCAGCGGGTGGAACTCCACATCGCCCGCGGCCAGCCGCTCGCGCACCTGCGCACCGGTCCAGTCGTCGCCGATGCAGTCGAGCAGCGCGACGTCCAGACCCAGCGCACGGGCGCCGAGAGCCACATTGCCCCCGGTGTGACCGGGCCACTCCTCGATCGGGCCGACCATCACCGAGTCGGCGAGCGGGACCGGCAGGGCGTCGACGCGGACGATCGTGTCCACCCCGCTGCCGCCGACCACCAAGACGTCGTATTCCGTTAGTTGTTGGGCCACTGTGCCGCCTCTCCGTTCCCGCCGTGATCAGTATGGCCGAGCCTCCGTACGGATGTCTGTCCCGCCCTCCCGAATGCGGTCGATGAGTTCCGGCCGCGCGCAGTCCCCACTGGTGTCACCGCGAACGCGGACGACCTCACAGCGAAGGACGGTCTGCCATGACCACCAGCCACACGGTCGGCGCTCCCGGCGGGAGCCTGTACTACGAGGTCCGCGGCACGGGGCCCGTCCTCGTCATCACCGGCTCGCCGATGGGCGCCACGGCCTTTGCCCCGCCGGCGGACGCCGCGACGAGGTCGTCGGCCCGCAGTTCGGGCGTGGAGTCCTGCTCGATGTCGTCGAGGGTGCTGCGCGAGATGCCCCGGGGGCCGTGGGTGACGACGGTGTACGTGTCGGGCCGCGTGAGCCACCCACGAACGGCGTCCGTCCGGCCCACCCCGGCGGCCGTTCTCTGCGCGCGACCGGGAGGCCCGCTGGCTATGCTCGGTCAGGGGCCCACGACCTGACACATGGAGGCACCCATGCTGCCGCTGTCCGAACCGCGCGACTTCCCGCCGCGCATCGTCACCGGCGCGTTCATCCTCAACTCCGGCCTGGGCAAGCTCAAGGCGGACGAAGCGACCCAGCAGGGCCTGCACGGCATGGCCTGCACCGCCTACCCGTTCCTCAAGAAGCTCGAGCCCGACCGGTTCACCCGACTGCTGGCCTGGTCCGAGATCACGGTCGGCAGCAGCCTGCTGGTCCCGTTCGTCCCGACCAGGCTGGCCGGGCTGGCCCTCACGGGGTTCTCCGGCGGGCTGGTCGGCCTGTACCTGCGGGTGCCGGGCATGCGTGAACCGGGCAGTCTGCGGCCGACCCAGGACGGTGTCCCACTGGCCAAGGACTCCTGGATGCTCGGTATGGGGCTGGGCTTCCTCGGCGCGGGCGCGCGCCGGGGCTGCGCGGCATCGCACCGCTGCCGGCGGCACCGAAGGTGTGCACACTGACCCACCGGGACCGACCCGCCGGGGGGGGGGGGGGGGGGCGCCGCGGGCGGCCCCCCCCCCCCCCCCACCCCCCCCCCCCCCCCCCCCCGCCCCCCCCCCCCGCGCCGCGGGGGGGGCCCCCCCCCCCCCCCC
>NZ_JBITIE010000010.1:312871-353975 GCF_044458665.1 Streptomyces sp. NPDC050422 | reverse complement strand
GGAACGGACGCTTCCTTTGTACTCACCCGCAGAACATTTTCTGGGGCTTTCCTCCGGGCGCTTCCCTTCGGTCTTGCGTTTCCGACTCTATCAGACTCTTTCGTGTCCGATTCCCGGTCGAAGCGGGCCTCGCATTTTCGCTTTCCAGTTCTTCGCTTTCGCGCTTTCCCTTTCCGGCGATTCCAACCTTACCAGACTCATTTCGTCCCGTTTGCCGGTTCGAGTTTGAATTCCAGTGGCCGTTGAAGGGCCTTGCCTTTCGGCGGATCCGACGTTATCAGAAAATCTGAGTCGAAATTCCGGCCTCCTCGGGGGCTCACGGCACACAGGTGTGCGCGGTGGTTCCCGGTGAGGCGGAGACGCAAACGTACTGGAGCGGGGCGCCCCGATGCAAATCGGGGGCCCCGCTCCGGAGTTCGCGCCTGTCGGGGTCAGACCTCGACGACGACGGGAAGGATCATCGGGCGCCGGCGGTAGGTGTCGGAGACCCACTTGCCCACCGTGCGACGGACGAGCTGCTGGAGCTGGTGCGGCTCCATGACGCCGTCCTGGGCCGACTTGTTGAGGGCGTCCTGGACCTTCGGGACGACCGCGCTGAACGCCGAGTCGTCGATGCCGGAGCCCCGGGCCTGGATGTGGGGGCCGCCCACGATCTTGCCGGAGGAGCTGTCGACCACGATGAAGACCGAGATGATGCCCTCGTCGCCGAGAATGCGGCGGTCCTTGAGCGAGGACTCGGTGACATCGCCGACCGAGAGGCCGTCGACGTACACATAGCCGGCCTGAACCTTGCCGACGATCTTTGCCTTGCCGTCGATCAGGTCGACGACCACGCCGTCCTCGGCGATGACGATGTGGTCCTTCGGAACGCCGGTGAGGGCGCCCAGTTCGGCGTTGGCCCTGAGGTGGCGCCATTCGCCGTGGACCGGCATCAGGTTCTTCGGCTTGCAGATGTTGTAGAAGTACAACAGCTCACCGGCCGAGGCGTGGCCCGAGACGTGGACCTTGGCGTTGCCCTTGTGGATGACGTTGGCGCCCCAACGGGTCAGACCGTTGATCACGCGGTAGACCGCGTTCTCGTTGCCCGGGATCAGCGACGACGCCAGGATGACGGTGTCGCCCTGGACGATGCGGATCTGGTGGTCGCGGTTGGCCATCCGCGACAGAGCCGCCATCGGCTCACCCTGCGAGCCCGTGCAGACCAGCACGACCTCGTCGTCCGGCAGGTCGTCGAGCGTCTTGACGTCGACGACCAGGCCCGCGGGAACCTTCAGATAGCCCAGGTCACGGGCGATGCCCATGTTCCGGACCATCGAACGTCCGACGAAGGCGACCCGGCGGCCGTATTCGTGAGCCGTGTCGAGGATCTGCTGGATGCGGTGCACGTGACTGGCGAAGCTCGCCACGATGATGCGCTTCTGCGCGTTGGCGAAGACCGTGCGCAGGACGTTCTGGATGTCCCGCTCGGGCGGTACGAAGCCGGGGACCTCCGCGTTCGTCGAGTCGGAGAGCAGAAGGTCGATGCCTTCCTCGCTCAGCCGCGCGAACGCGTGCAGGTCGGTGAGGCGGCCGTCCAGCGGCAGCTGGTCCATCTTGAAGTCACCGGTGACGACGGCCATGCCGGCAGGCGTGCGGATGGCGACCGCGAGAGCGTCCGGGATGGAGTGGTTGACCGCGATGAACTCGCAGTCGAAGACTCCGATGCGCTCGCGCTGGCCCTCCTTGACCTCAAGGGTGTAGGGCCGGATGCGGTGCTCCTGGAGCTTGGCCTCGATGAGCGCGAGGGTCAGCTTGGAGCCGATCAGCGGGATGTCCGGCTTCAGACGCAGCAGATACGGGACAGCACCGATGTGGTCCTCGTGTCCGTGCGTCAGGACGATGCCCTCGACGTCGTCGAGGCGGTCCCGGATGGTGGTGAAGTCCGGAAGGATCAGGTCGATTCCCGGCTGCTCCTCTTCGGGGAAGAGGACGCCGCAGTCGACGATGAGCAGGCGGCCGCCGTACTCGAAGACCGTCATGTTGCGGCCGATTTCACCGAGGCCGCCCAGCGGGGTGACCCGCAGGCCGCCCTTCGGGAGCTTCGGCGGGGTGCCGAGTTCAGGATGCGGATGACTCAAAAGACTCTCCTTACCACGCGCGCCACGTACCGCTTGGGCACGTGGCGCGCATGTCATTCGTGCACTTGCTGATGTCTTTGGTGTTGCTCTGTCGCGAATTGTTCTTCGCGTATTCAGTTGTGAAGTCTGTGGTTACAGCTGTACCCCACCGGCGGCGAGATCGATCTTGAGCTGTGCCGTTTCCTGTGCGCTGAGTTCCACCATGGGGAGGCGCAGCGGGCCCGCCGGGAGGCCCTGGAGGGTCAGTGCGGCCTTGGTGGTGATCACACCCTGGGTACGGAACATGCCCGTGAACACCGGCAGTAGCTTCTGGTGGATCTCCGTGGCCTTCTGTACGTCTCCGCCGAGGTAGGCCTCGATGAGGGCCCGCAGGTCCGGGGTGACGACATGGCCGACGACCGAGACGAAACCGACCGCGCCGACCGACAGGAGCGGCAGGTTCAGCATGTCGTCGCCCGAGTACCAGGCCAGACCGGACTGGGCGATGGCCCAGCTGGCACGGCCGAGGTCGCCCTTGGCGTCCTTGTTGGCCACGATGCGCGGGTGTTCGGCCAGCCGGACCAGGGTCTCCGTGTCGATCGGCACACCGCTGCGGCCGGGAATGTCGTAGAGCATCACCGGCAGCCCGGTGGAGTCCGCGATCGCCGTGAAGTGCCGCAGGAGGCCCTCCTGCGGCGGCTTGTTGTAGTACGGAGTGACCGCGAGCAGGCCGTGGACGCCTGTGCGCTCGGCCGTCCGGGCGAGTTCGACGCTGTGGCGGGTGTCGTTGGTGCCGATGCCGGCGACGATGTGCGCCCGGTCGCCGACCGCCTCCAGCACCGCCCGTACGAGCTGGTCTTTCTCCGCGTCGCTGGTGGTCGGGGACTCGCCGGTGGTGCCGTTGATGATCAGGCCGTCGTTGCCTGCGTCCACCAGATGGGTGGCGAGCCGCTGGGCGCCGTCGATGTCGAGTGCGCCGTCCGCCGTGAAGGGCGTGACCATAGCGGTGAGGACCCGCCCGAAGGGGGTCTGCGGAGTGGAGATCGGAGCCATGGGTACCACGCTACTCGTTGCTCAGCGCCCGGTGTCCCCTCGGGGGGACAAGCAAGAGGAGCCCGGCACTGCCTGCTCGGGGGTTCAAGCAGTGCCGGGTCCGTTTGATCAGCCTAGATGAACTTCATGAAACGCCGCAATACGGACACCGCCTACGGAGCGACGCGTCCATTTTTGTTGAAGGCTGCATGGGTGAGGGGCATGAGTGCCGCCCAGTGCGCCTCCATCTGCTCGCCGACCATCTCGATCTCCCGCTGCGGGAACGACGGAACCTTCGCGAGTTCGTGCTGCGTACGCAGGCCGAGGAAGTGCATCAGCGAGCGGGCGTTGCACGTGGCGTACATCGAGGAGAACAGGCCGACCGGGAGAACCGCGCGGGCGACCTCGCGGGCGACTCCTGCCGCCAGCATCTCCTGGTAGGCCACGTACGCCTGGCGGTACGAGTCCTCCATGACGCGGCCGGTGAGCTCCGCCTGCGCCTCGGTGCCGTCGACGAACTCGTACTTGCCGGGGCGGCCCTGCTGGACGAGTTTCCGGGACTCCCCCGGGACGTAGAAGACCGGCTCCAGCTCCCTGTAGCGGCCCGATTCCTCGTTGTACGACCAGCCGACGCGGTGCCGCATGAACTCACGGAACACGAAGATCGGGGCGCTGATGAAGAAGGTCATCGAGTTGTGCTCGAACGGGCTTCCGTGCCGGTCCCGCATCAGGTAGTTGATGAGCCCCTTGGAGCGCTCAGGATCCTTGGTGACCTCTTCGAGCGACTGCTCACCGGCCGTGGAAACACGGGCGGCGAACAGCACATCGGAGTCGCCTGCGGCGTGTTTCACCAGGTCAACGGTGACATCACTGCGGAAGCTGGGCTTTGCGGGCTCGGGGGTCTCGGTCACCGGCGGGGGTCCTTCCAATGGCGTCGCTCGGGCGGCGCCCACTCTACGGGCCGCCACCGACAACGCGGTCCGCACCACCCGTACGAGGATTTCTTCGGCCAATCCGGTGATTCGGGGCACCGATCGGGCCCGTCGTGCGTCTGACTCAGTAGCACCACCCGAATCAGAGTTCAAGGAGAGTTACCTCATGTTCCGCCGGCGTGAATCCGTCCCGTTCTCGTTCGTAGCCGAGGCCGACCGATTCCGCAGTAACGTCACACCGCCTCCGCGGGCGCGCGCCTCCCTGTCCGAGAAGGCGGGCCGCACCCTGACCGGCCTCGTCGTGGTCGCCGGACTCGTCGGATCGCTGTTGCTCGGTCTGCCCGCCCTGGCACCCGAGCAATCGCCGCAGCACCACCAGCAGACCGAGGCGGCGCACGGACACTGACTCGTACGGACCCCCTGGGGTGGTCCGGTCAGTGGCCTCCTCGGTAGCCTCACCGGGCACAGCAATCGAGCGTGCTTGTGAGTGAGGATCAGTCGTGCCCCTGCCCTTTCTGACGGCCGACCGCGCATTTGACGCGAGCGCTGACGACATCGCGCTGCCGTTCGACGACCACGACAGCTGGCGACGCCCCTACCGCCCCGGGCCCTGGCGTGTCGCGGCCGCGGCCGGTCTGCTGCTGCTTGCCTCGTTCATCCTGTTCGCCGGGATGATCACGGCGTTCGCCGGGGCGATGCCCGGCGCCGGCGCGTGTCTCGCCCTGGCCCTCGCGGTGATCATCTGCGCCCTGCGGATGCTGCGGATCGGCGCCTGGGTGAGCCGGCACGGCGTGCGGCGGGTGGGCTTCTTCCGAACGACGACGGTGCCGTGGAACCGTGCCGAAGCAGTGCGTACCGTGCAGCAGCCGGTGAAGTGGCTCGGGTTCCCGCGCACGGTGCAGGGTCAGGCCCTGATCGTCGTACGCAAGGGCGGGAATGCGATGCCGCCGCTGCTCACGGACTCCAACGCGGACTTCCTGGCGCGCGGTGAGGCGTTCGACCGGGCCGCCGACACGATTGAGGCCTGGGGGGACGAGTACCGGGCGCGGTAGTCGGCGGAGTGTTGCCGTCCGGCGGTCGAGGGGTGTCCCTCGACCGCCGGACGGGCTTGATGTGCAGGGCGGGCTCGACGTACCCGTCAGGTTGATGTGCCGGACGGCGCCGTAGTGGGTGCCGGACGGCCGTGGAGGGCGATGGCCCGCTGCATGGCCTTGCGGGCCCGAGGGGTGTCCCGGGCGTCCTGGTAGGCCACAGCGAGGCGGAACCAGCAGCGCCAGTCGTCCGGAGTGTCCTCCGTCTCCTCCCGACGGCGGGCGAACACCGCGTCGGCGGAGTCCCGGTCGATACGCCCGCTGGGGGTACGGACCAGTTCGTCGACGGGCAGGCCGCCCTCGGCGTCGAGTTCGGCGGCCAGGGCGTTGGCCCTCCGGACGAACTGGGTGTTCTTCCAGAGGAACCAGATGCCGATCACCGGAAGGATCAGGACGGCGACCCCGAAGGTCACCGTCAGCAGCGTGCCGTGCTTGATGAGCAGGACACCTCGGCTGCCGACCAGGGCGAAGTAGAAGACCAGGACGGCAGCGGTGACGACATAAGTGATCTTTGCGCGCATGGCGGTGGGCTCAGTCAGTTCAGGTCGAGGAAGTTTTCCAGGCCGAACGTGAGACCCGGAGTGGTCACCACGCGGCGTGCTCCGAGCAGGATGCCCGGCATGAAGCTGCTGTGGTGCAGGGAGTCGTGCCGGATGGTGAGGGTCTCGCCCTCGCCCCCGAGCAGCACCTCCTGGTGGGCCAGGAGGCCGCGGAGCCGGACCGAGTGGACCGGGATCCCGTCGACGTCGGCGCCGCGCGCGCCGTCCAGTGCCGTCGCGGTGGCGTCCGGCTGGGGTGCGCAGCCCGCCTCGCGGCGGGCTTCGGCGATCAGCTGGGCGGTGCGCGCGGCGGTGCCGGAGGGGGCGTCGGCCTTGTTCGGGTGGTGCAGCTCGATGACCTCGACCGACTCGAAGTACCGGGCCGCCTGCTGTGCGAACTTCATCGTGAGGACCGCGCCGATGGAGAAGTTCGGCGCGATGAGCACACCGGTCCCCGGCGAGCCGGAGAGCCAGGTGTTGAGCTGCGCGAGCCGCTCGTCGGTCCAGCCGGTCGTGCCGACCACGGCGTGGATGCCGTGCCGGACGCAGAAGTCGAGGTTGTCCATCACCGACGTGGGAGTGGTGAGCTCGACGACGACCTGGGCGCCGGAGTCCGTGAGGGTCTCCAGCTTGTCGTCGCGGCCGAGTGCGGCCACCAGTTCCATGTCGTCGGCGGCCTCGACCGCTCGTACCGCCTCGGAGCCGATACGGCCCCGTGCCCCGAGAACGGCCACGCGCAGCTTGCTCATTGCTCTGCTTCCTTACGAGAGGATTTAGGAGACCGCTTCTTCGAGGCGGTCGGCCTGCTTGTCCTTGAGCGGGCCGATGACGGAGAGCGAGGGGCGGTGTCCGAGGACCTCGCCCGCCACCGACCGGACGTCGTCCGGTGTGACCTGCGCGATACGGGCCAGCATGTCGTCTACGGACATCTGCTCGCCCCAGCACAGTTCGCTCTTGCCGATGCGGTTCATCAGCGCGCCGGTGTCCTCCAGGCCGAGGACGGTGGAGCCGGAGAGCTGGCCGATGGCGCGGCTGATCTCCTCGTCGTCGAGTCCGTCCGACGCGACACGGTCGAGCTCGTCGCGGCAGATCTTGAGGACGTCGTGGACCTGGCTGGGCCGGCAGCCCGCGTACACGCCGAAGAGTCCGCAGTCCGCGAAGCCCGAGGTGTACGAGTAGACGCTGTAGGCCAGGCCGCGCTTCTCCCGTACCTCCTGGAAGAGGCGGGAGCTCATGCCGCCGCCGAGGGCGGTGTTGAGTACGCCGAGCGCCCAGCGGCGCTCGTCGGTGCGGGCCAGTCCCGGCATGCCGAGGACCACGTGGGCCTGCTCGGTCTTGCGGTTCTGCACTTCGACCCGGCCCGCGGTGCGCAGCGTGCGGGAGCCCTCGCGCGGCGCCGTCGGGACGGCGTCGGTGCGGGAGAGTGCCCCGGCGCGTTCGAAGGCCTTGCGGACCTGGCGTACGACCGTGGCGTGGTCGACGTTGCCGGCTGCCGCGACGACCAGGTGCGTGGGGTCGTAGTGCTTCTTGTAGAAGCGGGCGATCTGGCCGCGGTTCAGGGCGTTGATCGTGTCGACGGTGCCGAGGACCGGGCGGCCGAGCGGGGTGTCGCCGAGCATCGTGTGCGCGAACAGGTCGTGCACGCAGTCGCCCGGGTCGTCCTCCGTCATCGCGATCTCTTCGAGGATGACGCCGCGCTCGGCGTCGACGTCCTCGGAGGCGATCAGGGAGCCGGTCAGCATGTCGCAGACCACGTCGATGGCCAGCGGCAGGTCCGTGTCGAGGACCCGCGCGTAGTAGCAGGTGTACTCCTTCGCCGTGAAGGCGTTCATCTCGCCGCCGACCGCGTCGATCGCGGACGAGATGTCGAGGGCGCTGCGCTTGGCGGTGCCCTTGAAGAGGAGGTGTTCGAGGTAGTGCGTCGCGCCGTTCAGCGTCGGGGTCTCGTCGCGTGATCCGACGTTGGCCCAGATACCGAAGGTGGCGGAGCGTACGGAGGGCAGCGTCTCGGTGACGATGCGCAGGCCGCCGGGGAGGACCGTGCGGCGGACCGTGCCGATGCCTTTGGTGCCCTTGAGAAGCGTTTGGGTACGGGCGACGGCCCGCCCCTCCGAGGAGGGGCGGGCCGTCGTCACGGAACTACGGGACGTCACTTGTCGGTGTCGTCCTTCTTCTCGTCCTCTTCACCCTCGACGACGGGGATGAGGGAGAGCTTGCCGCGGGAGTCGATCTCCGCGATCTCGACCTGAACCTTGGCGCCGACGCCGAGCACGTCCTCGACGTTCTCCACGCGCTTGCCACCGGCGAGCTTGCGGATCTGCGAGATGTGCAGCAGACCGTCCTTGCCGGGCATCAGGGAGACGAACGCACCGAAGGTGGTGGTCTTGACGACCGTACCCAGGTAGCGCTCGCCGACCTCCGGCATGGTCGGGTTGGCGATCGCGTTGATCGTGGCGCGCGCGGCCTCGGCCTGCGAGCCCTGCTGGGCACCGATGTAGATGGTGCCGTCGTCCTCGATCGTGATGTCGGCGCCGGTGTCCTCCTGGATCTGGTTGATCATCTTGCCCTTGGGGCCGATGACCTCACCGATCTTGTCCACCGGGATCTTGACGGTGATGATCCGCGGGGCGTTCGGGGACATCTCGTCCGGGACGTCGATGGCCTCGTTCATCACGTCGAGGATGTGGAGGCGTGCGTCACGGGCCTGCTTCAGCGCGGCGGCCAGGACCGAGGCGGGGATGCCGTCGAGCTTGGTGTCGAGCTGGAGCGCGGTCACGAACTGCTTCGTACCGGCGACCTTGAAGTCCATGTCACCGAAGGCGTCCTCGGCACCGAGGATGTCGGTGAGGGCGACGTAGTGGGTCTTGCCGTCGATCTCCTCGGAGATCAGGCCCATGGCGATACCGGCGACGGCGGCCTTGAGGGGCACACCGGCGTTCAGCAGGGACATGGTGGAGGCGCAGACCGAGCCCATGGACGTCGAGCCGTTGGAGCCCAGCGCCTCGGAGACCTGGCGGATCGCGTACGGGAAGTCCTCGCGCGACGGCAGCACCGGCACGATGGCGCGCTCGGCGAGCGCACCGTGGCCGATCTCGCGGCGCTTGGGCGAGCCCACGCGGCCGGTCTCACCGACGGAGTACGGCGGGAAGTTGTAGTTGTGCATGTAGCGCTTGCGGGTCACCGGGGAGAGGGTGTCCAGCTGCTGCTCCATGCGGAGCATGTTGAGGGTGGTGACGCCCAGGATCTGGGTCTCGCCACGCTCGAACAGCGCCGAGCCGTGCACGCGCGGGATGGCCTCGACCTCGGCGGCGAGCGTACGGATGTCCGTGACGCCACGGCCGTCGATGCGGACCTTGTCCTTGATGACGCGCTCGCGGACCAGCTTCTTGGTCAGCGCGCGGTAGGCACCGGAGATCTCCTTCTCGCGGCCCTCGAAGGCCGGGAGGAGCTTCTCGCCCGCGATGTCCTTGATGCGGTCGAGCTCCGCCTCGCGCTCCTGCTTGCCGGCGATGGTGAGCGCCTTGGCGAGCTCGGTGCTGACGGCCTTGGAGAGGGCCTCCAGGACGTCGTCCTGGTAGTCGAGGAAGACCGGGAACTCGCCGGTGGGCTTGGCAGCCTTGGCGGCGAGGTCGGACTGGGCCTTGCAGAGCGCCTTGATGAAGGGCTTCGCTGCTTCCAGACCGGCGGCGACGACCTCTTCGGTCGGGGCCTCGGCACCGTCCTTGACCAGCTGGATGGTCTTCTCGGTGGCCTCGGCCTCGACCATCATGATCGCGACGTCGCCGTCCTCCAGGACGCGACCCGCGACGACCATGTCGAAGACGGCGTCCTCGAGCTCGGTGTGCGTCGGGAAGGCGACCCACTGGCCCTTGATCAGGGCGACGCGGGTGGCCCCGATGGGGCCGGAGAAGGGCAGGCCCGCCAGGATCGTGGAGGCGGAGGCGGCGTTGATCGCGACCACGTCGTACAGGTGGTCGGGGTTGAGCGCCATGATCGTCTCGACGATCTGGATCTCGTTGCGCAGGCCCTTCTTGAAGGAGGGGCGCAGCGGGCGGTCGATCAGGCGGCAGGTGAGGATCGCGTCCTCGGACGGCCGGCCTTCACGGCGGAAGAAGGAGCCGGGGATCTTGCCGGCCGCGTACTGCCGCTCCTCGACGTCCACCGTGAGGGGGAAGAAGTCGAGCTGGTCCTTGGGCCGCTTGGAAGCGGTGGTGGCCGACAGCACCATGGTGTCGTCGTCCAGGTACGCGACGGCGGAGCCGGCGGCCTGCTTGGCCAGGCGGCCCGTCTCGAAGCGGATGGTGCGGGTGCCGAAGGTTCCGTTGTCGATAACGGCCTCGGCGTAGTGGGTCTCGTTCTCCACTAGTGTTTTCTCCATACTCGTCGTCTTTCGTCCTGTCGCCCGTGTGGCGGAGGACGGTGCGGAGAGGCGCACCGTGTGTGCGGGGCCGGTCTTCGATCGAAGCTCCCGGGCGTTGTCCCGGGGGCCACTACCGAGGACCGGCGGCGGCCGTGGCGCGCCTCTCCTCGTCTGTTGTTGTACGTCCAGGTTACTGAGGTTCCCCCCGGTACCGCACGTACGGCAAAGGGAGCGGCCCCCTAGAAGGGGGAACCGCTCCCTTTCACAGCGTCCTTACTTGGCGCCGCCGGCCGCGCCACGGCGGATGCCGAGGCGGTCGACGAGCGCACGGAAGCGCTGGATGTCCTTCTTGGCCAGGTACTGCAGGAGGCGGCGACGCTGGCCGACCAGGATCAGCAGACCACGACGGGAGTGGTGGTCGTGCTTGTGCGTCTTGAGGTGCTCCGTCAGGTCCGAGATACGGCGCGAAAGCATGGCGACCTGAACCTCGGGGGAACCGGTGTCGCCCTCCTTCTGCGCGAACTCGGTCATGATCTGCTTCTTCGTAGCGGCGTCGAGCGGCACGCGTACTCCTCTTGGTCTTCGATGCGCCCACGAGTGCCCCTGGTCTTGATCTCAGGGGAGCTTGAGTGACTCGGGAGCGAAGGTCCGATGAGCGCAGCCCCCAGAATCAACCGGGAACGCGTACACAAACGGCCACAGCCAGACTACCAGCCGTTCGGAGCGGCCCTCACGGGCCTCAGCCAGTGAGGGCCCTCGCGCGCGCGAAGACGTCGAGGACCGCCAGGCAGAGCGGCACCAGGGAGAGCAGGAGCGCGCTCTCCGTCAGGTCCAGGACACGGCCCCAGAAGGGGGAGAGCCCCTTGCGGGGAACGATGAGGCCGGCCGCGGTCAGCAGGGTCACGCCGGCTGCGACGGCCGCGCAGAGCCAGACCGTACGCAGGTCGAGGGAGCCGCGGTCCCCGTACCGGGCGAGCGCCGCCACCAGGTCGGCGGGCGGATGCAGCGCGAGGCCGAGGATCAGCAGGGCGAGGGCCCCGAGGCCCGCCGCCAGCACGCACACGACCTGCGAGGTGTAGCGGAAGAGCCGGGCGCGCAGCAGCATGGCCGCTCCGGTGGCCAGGGCGAGGAGCTGGGCCCAGGCGTCACCGGAGAAGCCGAGCACCGCGGCGGACGCGACGACGAGGGCCGCGCAGCCTGCGACGAGGCCGAGCAGGAGTTCATGGCCGCGCCGTGCCCGGTCCGCGATGTGCGCGGCATCGACGGGGGCGTCCCGGTGGCCGGCGTCCGGATCGGCGAAGGGGTCCTCGTAGCCCGTCCGGGCCGTGCGCTGCGGGGCGTATCCGATGGGGAGCCGGGCGAAACGGGCCGAGAGGCCGGGCAGGAAGGCGACGAGTCCGATGGCGGCCGGGGCGCAGACGGCGGCCGCCGAGGCTGCCGAGGACTCGGCGAGGATCGCGGCGAAGGCTGCCAGGGTGCCCGCGGTGGCGAGGAAGGCCGCCGCGACGAACGGGGCGTCGCCGCCCGGGGTGACGGCGACCAGGACGACCGAGGCGACCAGCACGGCGACGCAGCCGAGCAGGAGCTGGAGCCTGCCCGGCCCCTGGCCGGCGTCCGGGCCGATGACGCCGGAGCCCGCGATGAGCACGAGGGGCAGGGCGCCGAGGCCCAGGGCGACGGCCGTCACCCGGTCCCCGTAGACCCGGGCGCGGACCCCCGCGAAGGCGGTGAGCAGCACTCCGGCGGCGCCCGCGATGATGCCGGGCAGGCTGTGCATGTCGTGGCGGACCGGGTCGGCGAACCAGAGGACGAAGCCCATCAGGACCAGCAGCAGGGCGGCACCCGCGGGGCCGGCGCCGCGCAGCAGGTCGTCGCTCCAGAGGTGGCGGTCGCGGCCGACGGCGGACGCGACGGCGTCCGAGACGTCGTCGAACACGGCGGGCGGCAGCGACTCGGCGAAGGGGCGCAGGCTGAGGATCTCCCCGTCGAGCACCTGCTGGGCGGCGAGGGTGCGGGCGCCGTCGAGGACGGTGCCGTCGCGTCGTACGAGGTGGTAGCCGGTGGGGGTGGCGACGGCCTGGGTCCGGCCGGTGAGCCGGAGGATCTCGGGGCAGACGTCGGCGACGGCGAGGTCCTCGGGCAGCGCGACGTCGATCCGGCTGTCGGGCGCCACGACAGTGACGCGGCAGAAGCCGGTCGCTGCGGTCGTACTCACGTGTCTGGTCCCCCTGGTCGGCAACTGCGCACGATCACGTGTCCGGTCCTCGGGTCGGCAACTGCGCACGATCACGTGTCCGGTCCTCGGGTCAGCGACTGCGCACGGTTACGTGCCCGGTCCCCCTGGTCGGCGACCGTGCACGATCACGTGTCCAGTCCCCTGGTCGGCAACTACGCACGATCACGTGCCCGGTCCCCCGGGTTTCGCGGTGCGCACGATGCGCGCGCAACCCTACCGGGACGGGTGAATCCCGGAATCTCCGCCGGGGTCCGGGAAGTAGGATCGCGGTCGCGCGGAGGCCAGTCCGTGGGCGGAGGCAGCCACGGGGGCGCCGGTGCGGGTCCGTCCGGCCTCCGGCCCGTCCGTACCGAGGGATTGATGCACCGGTGAGCCAGATCGTCGTGAAGCGACCGCCGCGGGCCGTGCCGCCGGAACTCCCCTCTGACGGGCTGGCGTTGAAGCCCCCTCCCCTGCTGCCGCGCGGGCAGCGCGAGGGCTTGCTGATGCAGGTCCTGCCGGTGCTCGGCATGGGTTCGTCGGTGGTCTTCTTCTTCTCGCCGCAGGCTCCGCCGTTCATGCGGATCATGGGTGTGCTGATGCTGGTGTCGACGGTCGCGATGGTGGTCGCCCAGCTGGTCCGCCACCGGCGGGGTACCCAGGGGCAGCTGGCGGACGCCCGGCGCGACTACCTCGCCTACCTGGCGCAGACCCGGCGCACGGTGCGCCGGACGGCGCGCGCCCAGCGTGACGCGCAGTGGTATCTGCACCCCGGCCCCGATCAGCTGTGGTCCGTGGTGGCGGAGGGCGCCCGGGTGTGGGAACGGCGGGCCGGTGACCAGGACTTCGGGCACGTACGGATCGGGCTGGGCGCCCAGGGGCTGTCGACGCCCCTGTCGGGGCCGGACACCGATCCGGCGGATGATCCGGAGCCGGTGTGCGCGGGCGCGCTGCGGCGGTTCCTGGCGGTGCACGGCTCGCTGGACGGACTGCCGGTGGCGTTCCCGGTGCGGGGGTTCCATCGGGTGACGGTGTGCGGTCTGCCGGAGTCGGCGCAGTCGGTGGCGCGGGCGATGGTGGCCCAGTTGGTGACGCTGCACTCGCCGGACGACCTGGTGGTCGCGGTCGTGGCGGGGCCCGACGCGGTGGCGCGCTGGGACTGGACGAAGTGGCTTCCGCACACCCAGGTGCCGGGTCAGGCCGACGGGGCCGGTACGAAACGGCTGTTCGCGGCGGACCTGGCCGGTCTGGAGCCGTTGCTGGCCGGCCGGCTGGAGGGGCGGCCGCGGTTCGGCCGGGAGAGCGGACCGCTGCCGGACCAGCCGCACATCGTGGTGGTGCTGGACGGCAGCCGGGTGGCGCCCGACGCGGTGTTGGCGGCGCCCGAGGGGCTGCAGGGCGTGACGGTCGTCGAGGTGGTGCGGGGTGAGCCCGACGCTCCGCGCGGCGGGCTCACCGTGATGGTGCGGCCGGGGCTGCTGCGGATGGAGTCGGGTGCGGGCGCGGTGCACGAGGGCGTACCGGACGGGCTCTCGCTGCCCGCGGCCGAGGCGCTGGCCCGGCAGTTGGCTCCGCTGCGTACGGGCGGGGGCAGGGACGGCGAACCACTGCTGTCCGACCTGGACTTCACCGAACTGCTGAACCTCGGTGACGCGGCCGCGGTCGATGTGGGGCGCACCTGGCGGCCGCGGCCGGTCTCCGAGCGGCTGCGGGTGCCGATCGGGGTCGGCGAGGACGGGCTGCCGGTGATGCTGGACCTCAAGGAGGCGGCACAGGACGGCATGGGGCCGCACGGGCTGTGCATCGGCGCGACGGGTTCCGGCAAGTCGGAACTGCTGCGGACGCTGGTGCTGGGGCTCGCGGTCACGCACCCCTCCGAGACGCTGAACTTCGTGCTCGCGGACTTCAAGGGTGGGGCGACGTTCAGCGGTATGGCACAGCTTCCGCACGTGGCCGCGGTCATCACCAACCTGGCCGACGACCTGGCCCTCGTCGACCGGATGGGCGACGCGATCCGCGGTGAGCTCCAGCGCCGGCAGGAGCTGCTGCGCTCGGCGGGCAACTACGCGGGCATCCACGACTACGAGAGGGCCCGGGCGGCCGGTGCGGCGCTGGAGCCGCTGGCCTCGTTGGTGCTGGTGATCGACGAGTTCTCCGAACTGCTCACCGCCCAGCCGGACTTCATCGAGATGTTCATCCAGATCGGCCGTATCGGCCGTTCGCTGGGCGTGCATCTGCTGCTGGCCTCGCAGCGGCTGGAGGAGGGCAGGCTGCGCGGTCTGGACACGTATCTCTCGTACCGGATCGGGCTGCGGACGTTCTCGGCCGCGGAGTCGCGGACGGCGCTGGGGGTGCCGGACGCGTACCACCTGCCGTCGGTGCCGGGCTCGGGCTATCTCAAGTCCGGTACGGAGGAGATGACGCGGTTCAAGGCGGCGTACGTGTCGGGGGCGTACCGCACGGTTGGTCCCGCCCCCGCGGTGGGGCAGGTGCCGGCCGCGCGGCGGGCGGCCCTGTTCCGTGCGATGCCGGTGCCGTCGGCGGAGGCGGAGGCCGGCGCGGCCGTCCCGCGGAACGGTCCGGTGCGGGAGGACGCGCTCACGGACACCGTGCTCGACGTGGTCGTGCGGCGGCTGGAGGGCCAGGGGGTGCCGGCGCATCAGGTGTGGCTGCCGCCGCTGGACCGTGCTCCGGCGCTGGACCAGCTGCTGCCTGGGCTCGCGCCGGCCGAGGGGCGCGGGTTCACCGCCACGGGGTACACCCGGCCCGGCGGGTTGACGGTCCCGCTCGGTCTGGTCGACAAGCCGTTCGAGCAGCGGCGCGAGGTTCTGTACCGCGACTTCTCCGGGGCCGCGGGGCATCTGATGGTGGTCGGCGGGCCGCAGTCGGGCAAGTCGACGCTGCTGCGGACGTTGATCTCCTCGTTCGCCCTGACGCACACCCCGATGGAGGTGCAGTTCTACGGTCTGGACTTCGGCGGTGGCGGGCTCGCCCCGCTGGCGGAGCTGCCGCACGTGGGGCAGATCGCCTCGCGGCTGGACCCGGAGCGCGTGCGGCGCACGGTCGCGGAGGTGGCGGGGGTACTGGCCCGGCGCGAGGAGCTGTTCCGCGCCCGGGGCATCGACTCGGTCGCCACCTACCGGCGCAGGCGCGCTCTCGGTGAGCTGCCCGGTGAGGCGTGGGGGGACGTGTTCCTGGTCATCGACGGCTGGGGCGGCTTCCGGACCGAGTACGAATCGCTGGAGCCGGTCGTCACGGACATCGCCGCGCGGGGTCTCGGCTACGGGGTCCACGTGGTGCTCTCGGCCGCGCGCTACATGGAGGTTCGCGCCGGGCTCAAGGACCAGATCCTCGGGCGGCTCGAACTGCGGCTGGGCGACGTCATGGACTCCGAGTTCGACCGGAAGGTGGCCGGCCGGGTGCCGGCCGGGGTGCCGGGCCGGGGCCAGGTGGCGGAGAAGCTGCACTTCATGGCCGCGCTGCCGCGCATCGACTCGGTCACCGACCGGGCGGGCCTGGCGGACGCGACCGCCGCGCTCGTCGGGACGGTGCGGTCGAACTGGGCGGGCGCCCCGGCACCCTCTGTACGGCTGCTGCCGCTCGGGCTGCCCGCGGAGCGGTTGCCGAAGGGGTTCGAGTTCCCGGACCGCGGCATCGCGATCGGGATCGCCGAGACGGATCTGGAACCGGTGTTCGTCGACTTCGACACCGATCCGTTCTTCCTGGTCTTCGGCGAGAGCGAGTCGGGCAAGACCAATCTGCTGCGGCTGATCACGAAGCAGATCGCGGAGCGGTACTCCCCCGACGAGGCGAAGCTCGTCGTCGGGGACTACCGGCGGGGGCTGCTGGGCGCGCTGCCGGAGAACCACCTGCTGGAGTACGCGCCGACGGCGGACGCGCTGGGCACGCACATGGAGGCGCTGGCCGGCGTGTTCGCGCGACGGCGGCCCCCGGCGGACGTCACTCCGCAGCAGCTGCGGGACCGGAGCTGGTGGTCCGGCCCGCAGATCTTCATCGTGGTCGACGACTACGACCTGGTGGCGACGGGCTCGGGCGGTCCGCTGGCCCCGTTGGCGGAGTATCTGCCCTTCGCCCGGGACACCGGGGTGCGCTTCGTCATCGCGCGCAGTTCGGCGGGGGCCTCACGTGCGATGTACGAGACGTTCATGCAGCGGATCAAGGAGCTGGGGGCGCAGGGGGTGGTCCTGTCCGGCAACCCGGCGGAGGGGGACCTCATCGGGGCGGTGCGCGGGCATCCGATGCCGCCGGGGCGCGGGTACTTCGCCACCCGTCGGCGGGGCAGCCCTCTGGTGCAGACGGGAAGGCTTCCGGAGCGGCCATGAGGCGGCCGCGCGCGGCGTCGGGGGAGCACAGAAAGGCGCTGTCCGCCAGGGAATCGGTGACCTGGCCAAAGGCCGCGGCGGTGCCTGTACGGTGCCGTGCAGAGCCACGTACGGAGAGGAACCCTTGACCATGGGCACGCAGGCGGAGAAGGACGAGCTGTACGCACTCGACATCTCGGGGGCGGAATGGCTGAGTGCGCCCGGGACCGAAGAGGCGGAGGAGCGTGTAGAGATCGCGCATCTGCCGGGCGGGGCCGTGGCGATGAGGTCCTCGCTGGATCCGGACACCGTGCTGCGGTACACGGAGGCCGAGTGGCGCGCGTTCGTACTCGGCGCCCGGGACGGTGAGTTCGACCTGACGTAGCGCCGGTCATACGGGAGGGGTGCGCGGCAGGGACCGCGTACGGCAGGAGGGGCACGTTCACCCGAACGTGCCCCTCCTGTGTCCGCGGTCCCTGCCGGGTGTTCAGTACGCCTCGGTGAACAGGCGTGAGGCCCTCAGGTCCGTGGAACGGTAGTTGTCCTTGCCGTTCTCGATGATCCTCGCGACGTGTTCCAGGCGGCCCTTCATGTCGTCGGCCTTGCCGCGGTACTTGTTCTGGAGCATCACGTACGCGGTGTGGGCCTCGCCGTCCCAGGTGTCGGTGACCACCTTGAGCGCGCTGTCCATCTCCTCCAGGTCGTGGCAGATGTTCTGCGACACCACGCGGATGCGGTTCGCCATCTCCTGGACGCTTTCGTACCTGACCTTGGTGTGCGGGTCGTGCCCCATCCGGATTCTCCTCTGGCTCGGCTGCGGGGAAAGAGGGTCGGTTCAGACGCCGTTGAGCCCTGAGGCGTTGGCCGCCGAGGCCGGGGCCCTGACCGCGTTGAACGCCGCGCGGACCTCGTCGTCGTTGGCGTTGCTGAGGTTTCTGGTGCTGCCCACCGCGTGGAGCAGCACAGTCAGCAGCCGGCGGATCTCGTCGTGGTCCTCGTTGATCACGAGCTGCGCGGACGTGAAGCCGGAGGCACCGGCTCCGGTCCACCCCGCCCCGGCCGTCGCGAGGATGTCGGCGAGCTCCCTGGCCTGTGTGGAGACCGCCTCGGCGGTTTTGACGATCTTGTTCCTGGCCTGGATGACCGGGTCGTCGGCAAGTCCGAAACCGCCCGCGGGGTTGGTCATGCGGAGGTCCTCTCTCGGTTCGCGAAGGGAAGGCATACGGGGGCAGGGGTGGTCGCACCCGGCTCCGGCAAAGCCCCTCCGGCCGGTTCCTGATCCCCCGTCACTCATCTGAAGTCCGCGCTCACCCTAGCCACTTCGCCGCCTCGTCCCGATCCGTCCCGGCGGCGGGCAGGACTCCTCGGCGCAGGTCATCCGCGGCGCGGAACCCGCCGTCCGCGGAGGTCGCGCGCCACGGTCGCGGTACCGGCCACCGCACCGACGAGCACGGCCGCCGCGGCCAGTGCGTAGGTCGCATACCGCTTGCTGCGTTGCCGCGAGGTCTCCGACATCGCCAGGTGCGCGGGCTCGGGGGCCGGGGCCGCGGCGGGCGGTGTGTCCGGATGGGGGGCGTCCTGCGGGACGTCCTCCCCGGACAGGGCGCGGACCGGATCGACTACACCCCATCCGACGAAGGCGTCACGGCCGTTGACGGAGCGTTCCGCCGTCTGTTCGATACGGGCGATGATCTGCGCAGACGTCCAGTCCGGGTACTTGGCGCGCATCAGCGCGACGACCCCGGTGACGTACGGCGCGGCGAAACTGGTGCCGTTGTCGGTGCACTGTCCGTTGCCCGGGACGGTGGAGACGATGTCCACCCCGGGTGCGGCGACCCCCACGAACTCCCCCGCCTGCGAGAAGGGGGCGCGTTCGTTGTTGCGGTCGGACGCGGCGACGGCGAGGACACCGTCGAAGGCTGCGGGGTAGGTACTCCTGCGTCTGCCGTCCATGCCGTCGTTGCCTGCGGCGGCGACGACCACGATGTCCTCGGCGATCGCCCGCGCCACCGCCCGGCCCAGCAGGGAGTCGTCGGCCAGTGGCCTCGTCGTGTCCTGGGAGATGTTGATGACCTGGGCGCCCTGGGCGATCGCGTGGTCGATCCCGGCGGCCATCGTGCTGTCCTTGCCGCCCCGCCGCCCGTCGTTCTGGCGGATCGGGATGACGGTCGCCTCGGGGGCCAGACCGACGAAGCCGGTGCCGCTTCGGGAGCGAGCGGCAATGATGCCGGCGACCTTGGTGCCGTGACCGGACTCGTCCACCGTCCCGTCGCTCCCGCCGCCTTCGGTGTAGTCGATGCCCGCGGAGGTGTCCACGGCCCCCCTGAGCTGGGGGTTGGTGTCGTCCACTCCGGTGTCGATGACGGCGACGCGGACCCCCTTGCCGCGCGTGTCCTGCCACAGTTCGTCGAGGAGCACCCGCTGGAGCGGCCACGGGCGTCCCTCGAACTGCTTCTTCATCGGGAAGTCGCACGCGCCGACGCCGGCGGTGCGCAGACCGGCCGGGTCCGCAACGGTGTCCGCGG
This sequence comes from Streptomyces sp. NPDC050422, assembly GCF_044458665.1. Lineage (NCBI taxonomy): Bacteria > Bacillati > Actinomycetota > Actinomycetes > Kitasatosporales > Streptomycetaceae > Streptomyces > Streptomyces sp. NPDC050422. Next base: position 334,863 of record NZ_JBITIE010000010.1, on the reverse strand, counting down.
CCTGCGGCCCCGCAAGGGCGCCGACTGCGGCGGCGGCCGCCAGCAGAATCCTCTTCCGGTACGGCATCGCGCTCTCTCCCCCGCATGTGTCCACTGGTGCTCCGCCGCCCCCGCCGGTCCCCCTCAGGAACCCTGGGGCCTGCGGGCGCTGTTGGTGTCGAGCCGGGGGCCCTTCGCGAGGAACTCCGACCAGGCGATCGGGACGAGGGCGGGCGTCACCTTCTCGTATCCGAGCCTGATCTGGGCCTGGCTGGGTTCGGGCCGCCCGTCCGGGCCGAACTTCGCACCACCGGTGCCGATGTCGGACCGTTGGGCGTCGCTGTCGCCGTTCGCCTGAACCGCGTACCGCAGTCCGGTGTCGGTCACCAGGAAGAGTGATCCGTCCGGGCTGCTCTGCCCCTCCCGGACCTGGGTGTAGAGCAGCCCGCTGCCCGGGGTGACGTACGTGCTCGTGCCGTCGGCGCCGACGGGGGCGGGGTAGGCGCGGCCGGCCCAGGTGCTCAGCGTCGTGCGGCCCGTGCCGTCCGTGCGGCGCAGCACGTTGCAGACGGTGTCGCGGCCCGAGGCTCCCTCGTCCGTGGCGTTGACGCGGACGGCCCTGTGCGCGGGCCAGTGCGCGGCCTGGCCCTTGAAGGGGTCGGAGTCGGGGACGAAGTCCTGGAGTCCGGCCGGGCGTGCCTCGCCCGCCTGGTCGAGGGACGCGGTCTGCGGGGAGTTGACGATCAGCCAGGCGGTGAACTCGGTGACCGGCCGGACCTCGCCGTCGAGCACGACGTAGTAGGCGGTGCCCTCTCCGTTCCTGGTGCGCAGCACCGTGCCCACGCGGTTCTCCCGCGCGGACAGGTGGCCCTCGATGTGGGCAGGGGCGCCGACCTCGCCGGGGATCCGGGGGAAGGCGACCGGGCTGCCGTCGTGCAGGGTGGCCAGCCAGTCGTCGGTGACGGGCTGGGGCTGCGCGCTGCCGACCAGGGCGCCGGTCAGATGGCCGAGGTCGGCCGCCGTCTCGTCGATGCGGTACTTGGTGCCGAGGGCGTCGACGAGGTAGCGGGTGCCGTCCTGTCCCCGGACGTAGAGGACCTGGCCGCCGGTGAGCCGGCCGGAGCCCTCGGCCAGTTCGTTGTCGCGTTCGGCGAGGACGAAAGCGGCCTTCTGTACGGTGTTCCCCCCGCTGCCGGGCTGCACGCAGACGGCCCACCGCTTGGCGGTGCCCGCGTCCTTCCACTCGGGCAGCCGGTCGGGGGCGTACGGGATGCCGAGGACGGGGCCGCGCGGGGGTTCGCCCGCGTCGAGGATGTCGTCGTCGACCTGGATGACGCCGTAGTTCTGCGGGGTCAGCAGCAGCCGCGCCGAGGCGAGGTTCAGCACGGGGTGCAGCAGTGTCCTGCGGCTGTGGCCCTTGCCGGTGGTGAGCACCACGTAGCGGGTGGTCGACGACTTGCCGACGATCACCTTGGTGCCGGGGCTGTCCCAGTCCTTGGGCGCGGCCGGTCTGAACATGCCGTACGCGCCGAACCCCGCGAGGATCAGGGCGCCGGCGACGAGGCCCGGCAGGACGGCGCGCAGGGGGCGCGGGGCGCCCTCGTCGGAACCGGTGGGCGAAGGCTGGAGGAACGCCGCCACCACGCGCCGCTTCGCGAAGGTGTACGCGTTGAGGTCGTCGCGCCGCGATGCCATGAGTCCGTCCGTCTCCCCGTGTCCGACCGCGCGGCACCGGGAGCGGACGCGGCCGGCGGCCCGTACCGGACCCCCCGATGCCGGACCGGCTCCCTACTATGCCTGTCGATCCAGGGGGTCGGTAACTGCTCGTTGAAGAGCGTGGACAAGATCGCTTTAGCTCGATGGGGTGAGGGTCGGCCAGTGTACGTGCGACGCCTTGGGCCGATCGGAGTAACGTGATCGTGTGGCCTGGGACGCCGGGTGCGGCGTCGGCGTGCGGGGCTCCCGCTCCACCAGCGAGGTGGTTCGGGGCCTCCCCGCAGCCTCGGGCCGTACCCACTTGGCCGGTCGTGAGGGAACCGGCCTCCCGGGACCCCAGAAACGGTGTTGCGGGCTGGGTAGGGTGATGCACCCCGCCGGAGGCCCCGGCGGGACGGGCCTGGCACGGGCCGGGCCGAGAGGCACCGGGCCGGATGAACGGGGGGTGCCGCGATGACGGCTTCCGCTTCCGCGGCGCGGGCGGCTCCGGTCCCGGACACGCGGCCTCCCGGAGCACCGGACTCTTCAGGGCGCGGCGACGGGCCCGGCATCGCGCGGTGGGGCGGACGGGCCGGATCGATCGGGCCGTTACGGCTGCACCAACTCGTCCTGTTCGAGATCGCGGGGGCGCTGCTGCTCTGCGCCTGGGTCGTGGATCCGCTACTGCTGGCCCCGGCCTCGGTGCCGGCCGCGCTGCTGGTGGTGTTCGCCGTCGTGCGCCGGCGGCGCCGCTCCCTTCCCGCGCTGCTGCACGCGGTCCTCGCGCTGCGGGCCCGTCACCGCAGGGCCGCGTCGACGGGTCCGGGCGCCGGCACCGAACCGGGCATCGCGCCCGTGGCCGAGTGCGAACCGGCGCTGCGTACACACTCGTTCGGGGGTCGCGACCGGCGCCCGGTCGGCATGATCGGCGACGGTACGTATCTGACGGCCGTCCTCAGGATCGACGCGGACGGCACGGCGCTGCGCCAGGACCGGTCCGCTCGGCCCCTCCCCCTGGCTCTCGTACGGGACGCGCTCGACGTCGACGGCATCCGGCTGGAGTCGGCGCAGATCGTGCAGCACACCCAGCCGGCGCCCGCACCGCGTCTGCCGGCGCAGTCGGTGGCGGCCCGCAACTACGCACCCCTGCAGGCCGGGACGGGTTCCCCGGCGGTCCGTATCACCTGGATCGCGCTGAAGCTGGCCCCTGAGCTCTGCCCGGAGGCGGTACGGGCACGGGGTGGCGGCCTCGCCGGGGCGCAGAAGTGCCTGGTACGCGCGGCCGACCAGCTGGCCGGCCGGCTGACGGGGGCGGGGCTGTCCGCGACAGTGCTCACGGAACAGGAACTCGCCGCGGCGATCGCCACGTCCACCTGTGCGAGCCCTTCGGCCACGGCGCGGGCGGGCCGTGACGGGGAGCCTGTCCGCCGTACCCGGGAGACCTCGCGCACCTGGAGTTGCGACGACCGGCCGCACACCACGTACTGGGTGCGCCGCTGGCCGGAGTTGGGCGGCGGCGCCCCGATGCCGCAGCTCGTCGCGCTGCTCACTTCGGTCCCGGCCCTGGCCACGACGTTCAGCCTCACGCTGGGACACGGTGACCGGCAGGAGATCACGATCACCGGCCATGTCCGCGTCACCGGCCGCGACGACCGGGAACTCCTGGCGGCCCGCCACGAGTTGGAGCGCACCGCCCACGGAGTGAGGACCTCGCTGGTCCGGCTCGACCGCGAGCAGCTGCCCGGCTTGCTCGCCACCCTGCCCCTCGGAGGTACCGGCTGATGTCCCTGCCCGTACGTGGTCGTGGCCGACTGGGCTTCGGGCCGGCCGGCCCGCGCCGGCCCCGGCACACGGTCCGGCCCGAACAGCTGGCGTCGCTGGCCCTGCCGGTCGGCGACGACGGCGTGGTGATCGGCGTGGACGACGCGGGGCGCCCCGCCGTGCTCGGCATCATCCGGCCCACCGCGTACGACGTGACCTTGATCGGGGGGCTCTGGACGGCGCAGGTGCTGGCGCTGCGGGCGGCGGCGACCGGCGCCCGGATCGTCGTCGAGACGGGGCGGGCCCCGGCCTGGGAGGGACTGGTGCGGGCCGCCGGCGACGACTGCGGCATCGCGCTGCACGATGTGGGGCGGGTGCCGCCGCAGGGCCCCTCGGCCGGATCCCCGGTCGTCGTGGTGCGGGACTGCGGCATAAGGCCGCCGCGCGGGCGGGTGGCGTCGGGTCCGTGGCAGTCGGTGGTGACGCTGCTGCCGTATCTGAGCCCGGTGGCGGCCGGGCTGATGGAGAAGTCGTCCTTGGTCGGCATCCAGCGGGTGTCTCCCGGCGAAGCCGAACAGATCGGGCATCTCATGTGTCTGGGATCCGACGAGACCCGTGCCCTGTCCACTCTGACGGACGGGGTCACCCTCTGGTGCACCCGGCGGGACCGCCGGTTCGTGATGATCCGGGCGACCGATGCGGAATCGGGACTGCTGGGCAGTGCCCGCAGGATGGACTGACGGCCCACCACGACGTGTGCGAATTGTTCAGGTTTCCCTGCACAGATGTGCAGGTTTGACTGCTTTATGCCTGACTCCCGGCCGTACTCAGTCCACTTGGGGGCAGTACGTGACGTACGGGACAGCAGTCGTGGTGCCGTACGGCCTGCCGTGGCGAGCCCGATGACGATTAGGGTGGGTCCGGGCGCGGCAGAAGAACCTGCGGGCAGGCGATGCGCGTCCCAGGGGGAGAGCCGGGCGGTTCGCACGAGGTCCTGTCCCAAGGAGAGGAACGGTCGCCCCCACCCACCACGGCACAAGGGTGCTCGACCACACCAGGAGGCAAAGTGAACGGCGATCGGGACGAGATGCGCGGGGACTGGAACAAGCCCGTCGACGAGTCGTCCGACGCAGAGCCCGCCGAGATGACGGGTGAGTTCACCATCGACTACACCCCGCCCGCCTGGTACACGCAGAACGCGCCGGGCGACTCGTCGGGCGGCGCCGGAACGCACCTGGCACCGCCCCCGCCGCCCACCGGCGCCCCCGTGTCCGTGCCCGGACTGCCGGCCCCTGGCGGCTTCGAACCCGACTGGACTCCGGCGCCGCCGGCATCGGTATCGGCATCGGGTGCTGCCGCCGGCCAGCCGGTGCCGGGAGCGGCCGACGCGGGCGGTGCGCCGGATCCCTTCGGGGGCGGCGACGTGGAGAGCGGCACGACCATGCGGTTCTCGTCCGCCGCGCTGAAGCGGGAGATCGCGGAGCGCGAGGCCGCCGCGGAGGTCACTGCCGACGAGCCGGAGGACGGTGGCCCGGCGGCCGGTTCCGAACGTTCAGGCGCCGACGCCGGTGACGGTGACGGTGACGAGGTGGCCGACGACGCACAGAATGGTGTCGGGGAGGCCGGAGAGGCCGACTCGGATCCGGACGTCACGTCTTCCGCATCGCCATTGACGCAGTCCGACCCCACGCCGTCCGACGCCCCGCCCTCCTCCGCCCCGGAGGACGACCCCCGCGAGGCCGACGCCGACGCGCCCTTCGACGCTCCGCCGGTGGGCGGCTCCGCGAGCCACGACGGCTCCGACGACGCCCCGCACGCCGATGAGCCGGCCGACGCCGTACCCACGGACGCGGCCCCTTCGGACGCCTCCCCCCCTGCCGCTCCCTCGGACGCGCCCCCGCTCGACGTACCGCCCGGCATCGCACCCCAGGACGCGGCGCCCGCCCCCTGGACCCCCGCGCCGGCACCGGGCGGACTGCCGCCGCTGCCGCCGTCGTTCCAGCCCGCGGCACCGCAGCCCGCGGCACCCCAGCCGGCTTCCCAGTGGCCCCCGTCGCCCCCGGCTGACGGCGGGCCCGGCGGCTACGGCTTTCCGCAGGCCCCGGCGGCCCAGGCCCCGCAGAGCCCGCAGGCTCCCCCGTTCCCGCAGCAGCCGCAGCCGGGAGCCGCCCTTCCGGCACAGCTCCCGCCGCCGCCCGCCCCCCAAGCACCGCAGACACCTCAGGCACACCAGTGGCCCGGACAGCAGCAGGGCTCGGCCCTGCCGCCGCCGGCACCCCAGGCACCCCAGGCACCCCAGGCACCCCAGGCACCCCAGGCCCCGCAGGCGCCGCACCAGCCGCAGCCGCAGAGCGGTTACGGATTCCCCCAGGGCACCCAGCCGCCGGCTCAGGCCACTCCGAATCTGCCCGCGCAGATCCCCCCGCAGCAGACACAGCCTCAGCCGCCGCACCAGCAGCACGCGCAACAGCCGTATCCGCAGCAACTCCCGCCGCAGGGCCCGCCCGCCGACCCCCGGGCCGGAAACGCCTGGCCCACACCGGTCACCCACGACCAGCGCGAGCGTTCGGTGCCGGGCGCACCCCTCGGCTACACGGCCGCGGTCGAGCTCTCCTCCGACCGGCTCGTCCGGGGCAAGCAGAAGGCGAAGAGCAGCCGTACCCCGTCCGGCGCCTCCCGCTTCAAGCTGGGCGGCAAGAAGGAGGAGATCGAGCGGCAGCGCAAGCTCGATCTGATCCGCACCCCGGTGCTCTCCTGCTACCGGATCGCGGTGATCAGCCTCAAGGGCGGCGTGGGCAAGACCACGACGACCACGGCACTCGGCGCGACCCTGGCCACCGAGCGGCAGGACAAGATCCTCGCCATCGACGCCAACCCCGACGCCGGCACGCTGGGCCGCAGGGTCCGCCGCGAGACCGGGGCCACCATCCGTGACCTGGTCCACGCGATCCCGCACCTCAACTCGTACATGGACATCCGGCGGTTCACCTCGCAGGCGCCCTCCGGTCTGGAGATCATCGCCAACGACGTGGACCCGGCGGTCTCGACCACGTTCAACGACGAGGACTACCGCCGTGCCATCGAGGTGCTGGGCAAGCAGTACCCGATCATCCTCACGGACTCGGGCACCGGGCTGCTCTACAGCGCGATGCGCGGGGTGCTGGACCTCGCCGACCAGTTGATCATCATCTCGACCCCCTCGGTCGACGGCGCGTCAAGTGCCTCCACCACGCTGGACTGGCTGTCGGCACACGGGTACGCGGACCTGGTCCAGCGGTCCCTCACCGTCATTTCCGGGGTCCGCGAGACCGGAAAGATGATCAAGGTCGATGACATCGTCCAGCACTTCGAGACGCGCTGCCGCGGCGTGGTCGTCGTACCGTTCGACGAGCACCTGTCGGCCGGTGCCGAGGTCGACCTCGACATGATGCGCCCGAAGACGCGGGACGCGTACTTCCACCTCTCCGCCCTCGTCGCCGAGGACTTCGCGCGCGCCCAGCAGCAGCAGGGACTGTGGACCGCGAGCGGCACCAACCCGCCGCCGCAGTACGCCCCTCCGATGCCCGGACAGCAGATGCCGGGACAGCAGATGCCCGGACAGCAGCCGTACGCGCCCCAGCAGCCTTACCCGTCGCAGCAGCCCGGGCAGCCCTACCCGCAGCAACAGCCGTACGGCGGACAGCCGCAGCAGCCCTATCCCCCGCAGCAGGCGCCCGGCGGCGGGCAGAACTGGCAGCAGTCGCTGCCTTCCCAGGCGCAGTCGACGGCCGGCCAGGCGGCCCCGCCGCAGCCTCAGCAGCACGGCGGACAGCCAGGTCAGCCCGGGCAGCCCGCCCACCCCGAACTCCAGGGCCCCGTCCCGCCCGCGGGGTGGCAGCAGCAGCCTCCGCAGCCGCCGCCAGCGCCTCAGCAGTAAGGCGTCAGAGGTCTGAACCAATGAGGGTCCACATCGCTCCCGCGATGTGGACCCTCATTGCATTCCCGCAGACCACACGCCGTTTCGGTGACCGTTGACGCGGCTCGACCACCGCTGATAAACCTTCGCTTCACCAGCTGGCGAACCACAGATCAACCCGCCTTCTCCGTGCGAGTCATGACGCGAGGTCCCTGACCATGGTCGAAAGAGTTCCACCGCCCTCAGCCCAGCCACGCTCACGTCTGCGTATCCTCCTGGCCTCCGGCGCCGCCGCCCTTGCTCTCGCAGCCGGGTCCGTCGTGCCGGGCGTACCCCTCGTGGCCGCGCCCCAGCAGGCACAGGCCGCCGACAGCGGCAACAAGACGCTGACCGTCGCGGTCGCGCAGAGCGTCGACTCCCTGAGCCCGTTCCTCGCCCAGAAGCTGCTGAGCACGAGCGTCTCCCGGCTCATGTACGACTTCCTCACGAACTACGACCCGAAGGACAACCACGCCGTCCCGGGTCTCGCCACCAAGTGGGAGCCGTCGGCCGACAAGCTGACGTGGACGTACACCATTCGGGCCAATTCCAAGTGGTCGGACGGTCAGCAGGCCACGGCCGAGGACGCGGCCTGGACGTTCAACAAGATGATGACGGACGAGGCCGCCGCCCAGGCGAACGGCAGCTTCGTCACCAACTTCAAGAAGGTGACGGCTCCCAGCCCGACGAAGCTGGTCATAGAGCTCAAGGAGCCGCAGGCCACGATGGCCGCGCTCGATGTCCCGATCGTCCCCAAGCACGTCTGGGAGAAGGTCAAGGACTTCTCGAAGTTCAACAACGACACGGAATTCCCGATCGTGGGCAACGGGCCCTTCGTGCTGAGCGACTACAAGGTCGACCAGTACGTGAAGCTCAAGGCCAACAAGGACTTCTGGCGCGGCAAGCCCAAGTTCGACGAGCTGGTCTTCAAGACGTACAAGGACCAGGACGCCGCGGTCGCCGCACTCCGCAAGGGCGAGGTCTCCTTCGTCGCCGGCTCGCCCGCGCTGACGCCCGCCCAGGCCGCGTCGCTCAAGGGTGACCCGAACATCAAGGTCAACGAGGGTCCGGGCCGCCGCTTCTTCGCGCTGGCCACCAACCCGGGCGCGCAGACCAAGGACGGCAAGAAGTTCGGCAACGGCAACACGGCGCTGCTGGACCAGAAGGTCCGCCAGGCGCTGTTCCTGTCGATCGACCGCAAGACGATCATCGACAAGGTCTTCCAGGGCCACGCCGTCGAGGGCCAGGGATACATCCCGCCGCGCTTCTCGGAGTACGCCTGGCAGCCCTCGGCGACCCAGAGCCTCGCCTACGACCCCGCCAAGGCCGGAAAGCTCCTGGACCAGGCGGGCTACGAGCTCAAGGACGGCAAGCGCGTCGGCAAGGACGGCAAGGCGCTCGACCTGCGCATCCTGTGCCACGCGACGGACCCGAACGACAAGGCGATCGGCAAGTACCTCAAGGAGTGGTGGGGCAAGCTCGGCGTCGGCCTCAAGGTCGACTGCCTCGACGACGTCTCCGTGCCCTGGTACGCCGGTGAGTACGACCTCGCCTTCGACGGCTGGTCCGTCAACCCGGACCCGGACTTCGTCCTCGGCATCCACACCTGCTCCGCCCTGCCGACCAAGGCCAAGGCGAGCGCGGCCACGGACAACTTCATCTGCGACAAGACGTACGACGGGCTGTACAAGAAGCAGCTCGCCGAGTACGACCCCGCCAAGCGGGCGGACCTCGTCGGGCAGATGCAGTCCTGGCTGTACGACTCCGGGTACATGAGCGTCATCGCGTACCCGAACGCGGTCGAGGCCTACCGCACCGACCAGATCAAGTCGATCACGACCATGCCCGAGGCGGCCGGCAACATCTACGGCCAGGACGGGTACTGGAGCTGGTGGTCGGCTGTTCCGGCGGGCAGTGACGGCGGAGACGGCGACAGCGACTCCGGTTCGAGTTCCACCGGGATCACCATCGGCATCGCAGCCGCCGTGGTGATTCTCGGCGGGGGCGGGTTCCTCATCTCCCGGCGCCGCCGCACCACAGCGGACGATCGCGAGTAGTTCCGCGGACCGCGGGTAGCTCCCGCGGACGGAATGAGAGCGATCGGCGGGCGGGGCCCCGGGCAGCCGGGCCCCGCCCGCCGATCCCTCCACGTGCAGCACGAGTAACGAGAGTTCCTATGACAGCTGACAGCACTCCGGCGCTCGTGAAACAGGCGGATGCGGACACGGACGGCCCGGCTCCGGCCGCGCCCCCGGCCGCCCGCGGCCCACGGGCGCGCAACACCAAGGCCTATCTGAAGTACATGGCCGCCAAGATCGTCGGCGCGGCCGTCTCGCTGTTCGCCGTACTGGTCACCAGCTTCTTCCTCTTCCGGCTCATCCCCAGCGACCCGGTGAAGCAGATGACCGGCGGGCGGCCCGTGTCCGCCGAGCAGCTCGATTCGCTGCGCCGCCAGTTCGGACTCGACCAGCCGATGTGGCAGCAGTTCACCAGTTACGTGGGCGACGCGCTCACCGGTGACTTCGGCACCTCGTTCCAGTACCACGCCCCGGTGATGGACAAGATCACCGAGGCGCTCCCGGCGACCCTGCTCCTCACCGGAACGGCGTACGTCCTCTACAGCGCGCTGGGCATCTGGCTCGGCACCCGTACCGCCTGGCGCAACGGGTCGAAGAGCGACCGTTTCAACACCGCCCTCGCCCTCACGCTCTACTCCGTGCCGTCGTTCTGGCTCGGCCTGCTCCTGATCATCGTCTTCTCGGTGGGCGTCGGACCGATTCCGGGCATGTTCCCGACCGGCGGGCTGGAGTCGGGCAACGAGTCGGGCTTCGCGTACGTGCTCGACGTCGCGCACCACATGGTGCTCCCCGTGATCACCCTGGTCGCGGTCGGCTACGCGCAGACGCTCCTGGTGATGCGCTCCTCGCTCCTCGACGAGATGGGCAGCGACTATCTGACGACTGCGCGCGCCAAGGGGCTGCGCGACGACACGGTCCGCCGGCGGCACGCCGTCCCCAACGCGATGCTCCCGACCTTCACGCTGATGTTCGTCAACCTGGGCCATGTGGTCGCGGGACAGATCCTGGTCGAGACCGTGTTCTCCTGGCCGGGTCTCGGCGGACTCTTCTACCAGGGGCTGAGCGTCCCCGACCTTCCGCTCGTCCAGGGGCTGTTCTTCGTCTTCGCCACCGCGGTGATCCTGGCGAACACCCTGGCCGATCTGCTGTATCCGCTGCTCGATCCCCGGGTGGGCCGATGACGACCGAATCCATGCCCGCGTCCACTCCGGGAGCCGAGGCCCCCGCACCCGAGGAATCCGGGCCCGGGGCCGTCAAGAGCCCGGGCGCACTGGCCCGGGCCCGCAAGCGGCGTTCCCTGGCCCGGTTCTGGCGGGAGTACCGCAGTCACCGCGGTGGCCTGTGGGGGCTCGCCGGGCTCATCCTGATCGCGCTGATCGCCGTGTGCGCGCCCGTACTGACGGGTGCGGACGCGCAGAGCGTCACCGAGGCACCGGGCGGTGCGCTGGAGTCGCCGAGCGGCGAGTTCCCGCTCGGAACCGACCAGTTCGGACGCAGCGTCCTCGCCCTGCTGATCTGGGGTGCGCGCGTCTCGCTGACCGTGGGGCTGCTCGCGGCCTTCCTCTGCGTGGCCATCGGTACGGTGGTCGGGATCGTCGCGGGGCACTTCCGCGGCTGGTACTCGACGGTCCTGATGCGGGTCACCGACTGGTTCCTGGTGATGCCGACCCTGGTCCTGGCCATCGCGCTCGCCACCGTGATGGACCGCTCCCTGTGGACGGTCATCATCGCGATCGGCGTCACGACCTGGCCGACGACGGCCCGGCTGGTGCGGGCGCAGACCCTCGCCGTGGAGTCCCGTCCGTACATCGAGCGCGCCCGCGCGCTGGGCGGCGGACACGGACACATCATGCTCCGGCACGTCCTGCCGAACGTGATGCCGCTGGTGCTCGCGCAGACCACGCTGGTGATCTCCAGCGCGATCCTGACGGAGGCGACCCTGGCCTTCCTGGGCCTCGGCGACCCGACCATCACCTCCTGGGGCGGCATGCTCCAGGACGCGCGCGAAGCCGGTGCGGTGAGTGCGGGCGACTGGTGGTACCTGGCGCCCCCCGGCATCGCGATCGCCCTGGTGGCGCTGGCGTTCACGCTGTGCGGCCGCGCCATCGAGACCGTCCTCAATCCAAAGCTGGGGGTGGCCCGTTGAGTACGACGAGCATCCGTAAGACGCCTCTTCTGGAGGTACGCGATCTGACGGTGACGTACGCCGGCGGGGCCCAGGCGGTCCGCGGGGTGAATCTGGAGGTCGACGCGGGCAAGAAGCTCGGCATCGCCGGGGAGTCGGGGTGCGGGAAGTCCACGCTGGCGCTCGCGCTGCTGCGGCTGCTGCCCGTGGGCACGAAGGTCACCGGCGAGATCCTGCTGAACGGCGAGGACGTCCTCGCCATGAAGTGGGGTCAGGTCAGGGCGGTGCGCTGGGCGGGCGCCTCGATCGTCTTCCAGGGTGCGATGCACTCACTGAACGCGGTGCACCGCATCGGCGACCAGATCGCCGAGCCGATCGTGCTGCACAAGAGGACGACCCAGGCCGCCGCACGAAAGCGCGCCGGTGAGCTGCTGGAGCAGGTGGGTCTGCCCGCCGCCCGGGCGGACGCCTATCCGCACGAGCTCTCCGGCGGGCAGCGGCAGCGCGTGATGATCGCGATGGCGCTCGCCTGCGACCCGGGGCTGATCATCGCGGACGAGCCGACGACGGCCCTCGATGTGATGATCCAGGCCCAGATCCTGCGGCTGATCGAGCAGTTGGTCTCCGAGCAGGACCTCGGGCTGATCATGATCAGTCATGACCTCGCGGTGCTCTCGGACACCTGCGACCGGCTCGCGGTGATGTACGCGGGACGGGTCGTGGAGCAGGGTCCGGCGGCCGAGGTCTACGAGCGGGCGCACCACCCGTACAGCAAGGCCCTGTCGGGCGCCTTCCCGCGGATCGGGGACCCGGCCTCGCGGTTCGCGCCCCGGGGGCTGCCGGGCGACCCGCCCGACCCGTCGGCGCTGCCGGCCGGCTGCACGTTCCATCCGCGCTGCACGGTGGCCCTGGACTCCTGCACCGCGCAGGACCAGGTGCTGCGGGTGGCGGGGCCCGGGCGGGAGGCCGCCTGCGTGCTGGTGGGGCCGGAAGGGGCCGCGGCCCCGCAGGGCGCCGAGGAAGCAAGGAGCACATCATGACCACCACCACGGACCTGCTCAGTGCGCGGGATCTCCGCGTCGCGTTCCCCGGCAGGCACGGCGGCGACCCGGCCCGTGCCGTGGACGGGGTCGACCTGGACATCAGGCCGGGCGAGATCGTCGCCCTGGTCGGCGAGTCGGGGTGCGGCAAGACGACCCTGGCCCGCTCGCTGCTGGGCCTCGTCCCGCCGACGGGCGGACAGGTCACCTTCGGCGGGAAGCCGCTCGACTACGGAAGCCGTGCGCTGAAGGCGTACCGCAAGCGGGTCCAGCTGGTGCTGCAGGACCCCAGCGGTTCGCTGAACCCGCGGCACACGGTGTACGACGCGGTGGCCGAGGGGCTGCGCATCCACCGGTACGGCGGCGACGAGCGGGAGGCGGTGACGAACGCCCTCTCCCGAGCGGGCCTGCGGCCTCCGGAGAGGTTCTTCCTGCGCTACCCGCACGAGCTGTCGGGCGGGCAGCGTCAGCGGGTCGTGATCGCGGGCGCGCTGGTCCTGGATCCGGAACTCATCGTGGCCGACGAGCCGGTGGCCTCCCTGGACGCCTCGGTGCGCGGCGAGATCCTCGCGCTGCTGCTGCGGCTGCGGGACGAACTGGGCCTGTCCGCGCTGGTGGTCACGCATGATCTCGGTCTCGCGTGGAACATCGCGGACCGGGTGGCGGTGATGTACCTCGGCCGGATCGTGGAGACGGGGGACGTGGAGCAGATCCTCACGGCTCCGCAGCATCCGTACACCCGGGCGCTGTTGTCGGTGCTGCCTGAGGCCGAGGGCGAACCGGTGGTGCTGACCGGCGAACCGCCGGACCCGTCGAAGGTGCCGTCCGGCTGTCGTTTCCATCTGCGCTGCCAGGTCCTGGCCTCGGGCGAGGCGGAGCGGGCCGGTGTCGCGGACGCCTGCCGCACGAAGGACCTGCCGGTGCTCGCGGGCGGCGGCGAGACCCAGGTGGCGTGCCACTGGGCGGCGGCGAACGCGGTGGCGCCGGCGTAGTGGGGTGATGCCGCGGTGGCGGGCGGGTCCCTGGTTCCTTCCGGGCCCGTCCGCTACCGCTGTCCGTGGTGGTGGATCGCGCCGGACAGTTCGCCGAGCGGCTGCCCCGTGCCGCCCCAGCGGTGCTGGATGATCTCCGCGGCGATCGAGACGGCCGTCTCCTCCGGTGTCCGGGCGCCGAGGTCGAGCCCGACCGGGGAGGAGAGGCGCGCCAGGTCGGCCTCGCTCGCGCCCTCGTCGCGCAGCCGCGCCAGCCGGTCGAGGTGGGTACGGCGGCTGCCCATGACCCCGATGTAGGCCGCGGGGGTGCGCAGTGCGGCGACCAGCAGGGGGACATCGAACTTGGGGTCGTGGGTGAGCACGCAGAGAACGGTGCGCGCGTCGACGTCCGTCTCCGACAGGTAGGTGTGCGGCCAGGCGCGGACGACCTCGTCGGCGGTGGGGAAGCGCTCGCGGGTCGCGAAGGCCGGGCGGGCGTCGCACACCGTGACCCGGTAGCCGAGGAAGGACCCGATGCGGGCGGTCGCCGCCGCGTGGTCGATGGCGCCGAAGACGATCATGCGGGGCGGCGGCGCGTACGTCTGGATGAAGACGGAAACGTCCTGCATGCGGCGCTCGCCGTGGGCTCCGTACCACTGCCTGCCCGTCGCGCCCTGGGCGAGGAGACCCCGGGCGTCGTCGGTGACGGCCGCGTCGAGTCCTTCGTTGCCCAGCGATCCCTCCGCGTCGTCCACCCGCACCACCCGTCGCGCACCCGCACGGTCGGCGTCCGGGAGAACGGTGGCCACCGCGACGGGTTCACCGCGTGCGACGGTTTCGCCCACGTCCCGCAGCCAGGTCCGGTCGGCCGCCGAGGCGAAGGGGGCGACGAGGACGTCGATGGTGCCTCCGCAGGTCAGGCCCACGCCGAAGGCCTCGTCGTCGCTGATCCCGTACGAGCACAGCTGCGGGGTGCCGGTGGCGAGCACCTCGCCGGCCACCTCGTACACCGCTCCCTCGACGCAGCCCCCGGAGACGCTGCCCGCCACCGTGCCGTCGTCGGTCACGGCCATCATGGCGCCGGGCGCCCGGGGAGCGCTGCCGCGGACCGAGACGACGGTCGCCAGCGCGAAGGGCGTGCCGGCCTCGTGCCAGGCGCCCAGTTCCGACAGCAGTTCACGCACGGTACGAACCTCCTCCGGGCCGGTACACCGGGCCCTGACGTGTCCCCGGGGGTAAAGCCTGAGCGCTCAGATACCGAGTGCTAGGGATTATGCACCTGATCCTGCCGAACGGACGCCGTCAGCGCGGCACGGTCCGGCGGAGTCTGTTCCGCCGTCTCCAGTGAGCGTTCGAGCTTGCCGAGCAACTGGCTCAGCCGGCGCCGTTCGGTGTCGGAGAGTTCGGCGAGCATCCGTTCCTCGTTGGCGAAGTGCGCGACGGCGACCACGTCGGCGACCTCGACGCCCCGCCCGGTCAGACACGCGTACACGACCCTGCGGTCCTGCGCATCGCGCTCCCGGGTCACCAGACCGGCCTTCTCCAGCCGGTCCAGCCGCAGCGTGATACCGCCCGTGGTGACCAGCGCGATGTCCGCAAGCTGACCGGCGGTCTGCCGGTACGGCGGCCCCGACCTGCGCAGAGCTGCCAGCACATCGAAGGAGGCCATGTTCAGGTCGAAGCATTCGAAGAGTTCGGCCAGGAGTCCCTGATACCGCAGGAAGCTGCGGTGGAGCCGCCCGAGCACCTCCATCGGCGAGGCGTCCAAAGTCGGGAGTTCGCGCTTCCACTGCTCAAGGGCGAGGTCGACCGCGTCGGGTCGGCCGGATGCTCTACGAGTCATGTGCGATGGGAGGGCGGTGCGGTGCCGCGCCCCCGCGCCTCCTTCCGGACACACCGCGCACGGCGCGGCGGTGAGGTGTTCACGATACAACCGGCGCCCGCGGCCAGGTCCTCGACCCAGGAACTCCTCGTAACATTTAAGCACTTAGTCATTGACCGCTAAGACACTTCTTCCTAGGGTCACCGCAACTCCTGTTCGCGGAAGGATCCCCATGTCAATCGTGGCCAACGGCCCCGCCGTGAGCTCCGTCTCGGCCAGACTCGAACGCCTGCCGAGCTCTCGCTGGCACATCAAGGTCCGCACACTGATCGGCACCGTCACGTTCTTCGAGGCGTTCGACCAGTTGCTGACCGCCTCCGCGCTGCCCGTCCTGACCGAACAGTGGAAGCTGAGCACCGGCCAGGGCACGATGATCGTCACCAGCGGCTCCGTCGGCATGCTGCTCGGCGCACTCGTCGCCGGCTGGCTCGGCGACCGGATAGGCCGGGTGAACACCGTCGCCCTGGGTGTCGCCGTGACCGCGCTGGCCAGTCTCGCCGTCGCGTTCTCCCCCGGGTTCACCCTGTTCACCCTCTTCCGGTTCGTTCAGGGTCTCGGCATCGGCGGTGTCGTACCGGTCGCCGCCACGTACATCAACGAGATCGCCCGGGCGGAACACCGCGGCCGGTTCGTCCTGCTCTACGAACTGATCTTCCCGGCCGGTCTCGCGACGGCCACCCTCGTCGCGAGCTGGGTCGTGCCCAGCTTCGGCTGGCGGGTGATGTTCGTGATCGGCGCCCTGCCCGTTTTCCTCGTCGTCGTCCTGCGCCGTCAGGTGCCGGAGTCGCCCCGCTGGCTGCTCTCCCGGGGCCGGGTCGTGGAGGCCGAACAGGTCATCGCCCGGATCGAGAAGGACGTGGCGAAGTCGACCGGCGCCCCACTCCCCGAACCCGGCCCGCCGACGGCCGTCGAGACCGCCCGGGGCGGGCTGCGGGATCTGTTCACGGGCCGCTACCTGCGGCGCACGGTCGTGGTGTCGGCACTGTGGTTCGTCGCGTACTACGTCAACCACGGCATCGCGACCTGGCTGCCGTCGCTCTACACCAAGGAGTTCGGTCTCGATCTGCGCACCGCGCTCAACTACTCGCTGCTGAGCAATGTGACCGGTCTGATCGGCTGTCTGCTGGTCGCGCTCGTCATCGACAAGGTGGGGCGCCGGGTGTCCCTGACCGTCGGTCTCGGCGGAGCGGCCGTCGCCCTGCTCTCGCTGGCCGTCTCCGGTGCCACGTCCGGTGGCCAGGTCGCGGCGTGGGCCTCGGTCTCGACGCTCTTCGTCTTCGCCACCAACGTGAGCCTCTACCTCTACACACCCGAGCTCTACCCGACCCGGAGCCGGGCGCGCGGGGCATCGTTCGGCGGGGTGTGGAACCGGCTCGGAGTCATCCTGGGACCGATCGTGGTCGGCGCGATCATCAGCTCGGGCGCCGGTCTGGCCATGGTCTTCACCCAGCTGGGCTGCGTGGCGGTCGTGGGCGCGGTGATCGCGCTGTTTGCCGTGGAGACCAAGGGGAAGACGCTGGAGGAGCTCAACAGCTGAGCAGCGGAGGTACTCATACGGCTCCGGCCGGGGCCGCGTGAAAGGGGCCCGGCCGAAGCCGTATCAGGAGGCGCTGTTCAGGCCCGGTCGTACGCGGAGATCAGCTCGCTGCACCGCTTCACATCGGCGGCCATCGCCACCAGCAGATCGTCGATCGAGTCGAACTTCAGCATGCCGCGTACGTACGCGAGGAAGTCCACGGCGACGTGCAGGCCGTACAGGTCGAGGCCGACGCGGTCGATCGCGTACGCCTCCACCGTCCGCTCGGTGCCGTCGAACTGCGGGTTGGTGCCGACCGAGATCGCGGCGGGCATCGCCTCACCGTTCACGTGCAGCCAGCCCGCGTACACACCGTCGGCGGGGATCGCGGTGTGCGGCAGGGTCTCCACGTTCGCGGTGGGGAAGCCGAGTTCGCGGCCGCGCTGTGCCCCGCGGACGACGATGCCCTCGACGCGGTGCGGACGGCCGAGGATCTCCGCGGCGCCCGCCACGTCCCCCTCGGCGACCAGGCGCCGGGTGAGCGTCGAGGAGAACGGCTCACCACCGCCGGCCTCGCCGCGCACCCGCAGATCGATGACCTCGACGCGGTAGTCGTAGGTGTCGCCGAGCTCGGTGAGCAACTGCACGTTCCCGGCGGCCTTGTGACCGAACCGGAAGTTGGGGCCCTCGATGACGAGCTGAGCGTGCAGCTTGTCCACGAGCACCTTCACGATGAAGTCGGCCGGAGCGAGCTTCGAGAACTCGGTGGTGAAAGGCAGGATCAGCACCGCGTCCACGCCCAGCTCGGTCATCAGTTCGGCACGGCGGTGGTGCGGGGCGAGCAGCGGCGGATGGCTGCCCGGCCGGACGACCTCGCTGGGGTGCGGGTCGAACGTCACGACGACCGACGGCACCCCCAGCTCGCGGGCCCGCTCGACGGCCCGCCCGATGATCAGCTGGTGTCCGCGGTGCACCCCGTCATAGGAGCCGATGGTGACGACGCTGCGTCCCCAGTCCTGGGGGATGTCCTCCAAGCCACGCCAGCGCTGCACTCTGACCGCTCCTCGCCCGAACCTGTGTACGTGGGTTTGTCTCTTACGCAGGTCTAAGACTGCCATGCTCACGCCCTGCGGCCTGCATCGGCATGGTCATCGGGGCTCCTGGGACGCCCTCGAGGGCCTCCACGGTCCGCCGCGCGCTGGGGCCGATGACCGCCGCCCACTCCTGCGGGGCGTCGGCCAGCCACCCGATGACCAGGGCGCCGAACCCGGGCACTTCACGGGCGAGTACGACCAGCAGACGATCGAAGAGACCGGCCCCTTCGGGGGTGCGGACCAGCAGCATCCCGGTGCGGTGCACCAGGGCCCGGGTTCGGGCCGGTGACCTCCCCGCGCAGCCGGTCGCGGCGGCCCGCAGCAGCGCTTCCAGCACGATCGGGTCGCGGTGGCCGCCGCCCTGCTCGAAGTCCAGCAGCACCTCCAGCAGGGTGTCCCGCAACGGCTGGGACGCGGGGCTGCCGGGTGAGGCCAGTACCCCGGCGAGCGCCCCCCGCACGGGCGCGGGCGCCGGGCGGTCCCGGAGCAGTCCGGTCAGCAGGGGAAGGAGCAGGGCCCGGGCGGCGGGCCCGTGCTCCAGCCTGCGGTCGAGGTACGCGGCGGTGTGCGAGGTGTCCCCGGGGTGGCTGTCGACGTAGGCGCGTACGAGTCCGGCGGTGTGCAGGGCCAGCGCGGGGGCGTCGATCCCGGCGAGCGCGCGGAGCACCGCACCCGGGCCGTCCCCGGACTGCGCGAGCCGCTCCCGGTACGCGGCCAGCACCGGCTCCGGATGGGTGGGCAGCGCGACGGCGAGCGCGGCGGCCGACACCTTCGGCCCGTCCGCGACGAAGGCCCCGAGGGCTTGCGGCAGATAGCGGTCCCGGGTCTGCGGATCGGCCACGAGCAGGGCGAGCACGGAGCCGTGCAGATCAGCGTCGGCGGGACGGGCCAGCAGGGCGAGGGCGGCACGGCGCAGCAGGGCGCGATCCGTGTCGCGGGTCAGATGCGGGGCGACGAGGGCTCCGTACGAGGCCGCCGCGATCCGGCGGACGCGGCGGTCGTCATCGCGTGACCACCGCTCGACGGCCCGGCAGAGTGCCGCGGGTTCGTCCTCGGCCAGCGCGGCGAGCAGTTCGTCGGCGCGGGGGTGACCGGACGATGCGAGCGCGTCGGTCAGTTCGTCCACGGCGAGATCGCGGCGGGCGTAGAGGAGGGCCTGCGCGGCCGCCGCGACGGTAGGCCGCGGGACGACATCCGCCTCGGCTGCGAGCGGCTGCTCGTCGGTGAACCAGGTGCACAGGAGGGGCTGGAGCGTACGCGGATGGGCGGCGAGCCGCCGGGCCACGGCGTCCAGGAAGCGCCCGCCGCCCGCGTCGGTGTCGCTGCGCGGTGGCCCGTCGGCGGGAACGAGCCGCCGGAACAGATCCATCCGGTCCGCCTCGGGCAGCCGCAGCCGCCGCCAGAACCACGGCCCGAACTCGGCGTACGCACCCCGCGCACCGCTTCCGCCGGCATCGGCCGAGCTGCGGACGATGCGTCCGGCGAGCAGCCGGAGCACCCCGAGGTGCGGCCGGGCGTCGGGGACCCGCAGCAGCGTCTCGGACAGCAGGTGTACGGCCCACCAGCGCGCGTCGGGGGAGGGCACGGCGGTGTCGCTCCCCGCGGCTCGCACATCCCCCACGCACTGCGTCGCCTCCCCCGCCGCCAGCCGGTCCAGCGCCTCGATCAGGTCGGCCAGCCGGTGGGCCAGCGCGGCCGGGCCCTGGCGGCGTCCCAGGAGGACGAGTGCCTGGATCACCGGGCCGATCCGGTGGCGCGGCACGGGAAGGCTGTGCGGCTGCTCCGGTGCGGGCACCGGGGCCTGCGCGCCCGGCCGGCGGGGATGCGGCACCCGGCCCCCACCCTCCGCCGTCGGCGCCGCGTCGGCGTGCCACCGGTGCACCAGCGCCCGCAGGGCCGCGTCCAGGTCCAGATGCGCCCCCTGGACCCAGTCCCCCAGCTCCTCGTGCGCGAACCGGTATCCCGCTCCCGCCGGGACCAGCAGGCCCTCGGTCAGCACCGCCGACGCCCAGCCCGTGCGCCATGGGAAGACCTCCTCGAACGCGGCCCGGTCCAGCTCCCCCTGCCCGGGCCCCAGACAGCGCCGGGCCGCCTCATGGACCTGGCCCGCCACCCGCGCCGCCAGCCGCCGCACCGCCGCACCGTGCGGCCCGGGACGCCACTGGGCGGCGATCCGGACCGCGACGCGCAGGCACATGAGGTCCAGATGGGCGCCGAAGACCTCTTCCGTGTCGGGCCGGCCCGGGGTGTCCGCCGGCAGGGCCTCACGTACTTCCGCGAGCAGCCGCAGCGTGAGCGGGTGCCGGTCGTGGCCGACGGCCAGCGCGTCGGGCGGGAGCGCGTACCGCTCCCGGGCCCGTTCGGCCTGGCCCACGGTCAGGTCGCCGATGCGGACGGCCGACGGAAGGCGTCCGGCGGGGCGGGCCGGGCGGTGCAGCGTGCCGGGCGGACAGAGCGCGCCCGCGGTCTCCCAGTGCTCGGGCCGGCCGGCGACGACGAGGCGGGCCCCGTGCTCCCCCAGCCAGTCGGCCGTGCCCGCAGTCCACCGGGCCAGCCGGTGTGCCAGGACGGGCGGCATCTCCTCGGGGCCGTCCAGCAGGACGAGCAGCGGGCTGCCGGCATCCGCGGCCAGCCGGGCCACCCGCTCGGGGGTGGCGGTCGCCATGTCCCCCATCGCTCCGGCGGCGGTGACGATGCGCCCGGCCTGCCGGAGCGTGCGGGCGATCGCGTCGGCGACGGAGGTGTCGTCGGCCAGCAGGTCGGCGCCGCGGAGCCACAGGGTGAGCTCCGGCACCGGACCCCGGGCCCGTCGTGCGGCGAGCGCCGCGAGTTCGGTGGTGCGGCCGGTGCCGGGAGCTCCGACGAGGCTGAGGATCACCGGGGGTGCTTCCCCGCCCTCGTCCCGGGCGGCTGCCGCGAAGGCGTCGCACTCCGTGAGGACGTCGGGCCGTTCCACCGGGTCGGGCCAGGCGTCGGGGCCGCCCGCCGAGCCGACCGACATGGCGGTGAGCTGGAGCGCCCCCGCCGCGTTCAGATCGATTCCGTAGCCGGGTACCCCCATCGCGTTGCGCCGGAGCAGCGCGCCCAGCGGGCCGCCCCGGTCCGGGCCGGCCAGCGGCACCGCGCATCCGGCGGCGGCGTGCCCCGTACGCAGGGCGGTGCCGAGGACCGCGATGACGGCGCCGCTCTCCGGATCCAGGACGGGCCCTCCGACGGCCGCGCCGCCGAGCCGGAGCGCATCGCTGCCGTCCGTGCCGAGGGCGAGTTCCAGCACCCGGCCGATCGTGTGGGTCCGGCCGCCGGCGGTGTACGTCGCCGAGGTCGCGCCGAGGACGCGTGCCTCGCGCCAGCCGTGCGCGGCGATCGTCACGTACGTACCGGCGTCGATCCGCTCCCGCGGGGCGATCGGCAGGGGCGGCACGCCGAGGATGTCCGGTCCGCCGGTGGGCAGGAGCGCGAGGTCCAGTTCCGGCAGGGCGATGATGTCGTGGGCCTCGACGCGGCAACTGCGGCCGCCCGGGCCGTGCAGCAGGAGGTGCGGGAGGCCGTCGACCGCTTCGTGGCTGGTCACGACCGTGCCCCGGTCGTCCGCGACAAAGCCCGTCCCCCGCGGCCGGCCCGCCGGATCGCACAGTCGTACCAGCGTCGCCCGGTCCCCGCATCCCATGATCCGACGTTAGGGCGACGGTGATCGGCGCGAGAAGCGATCGGGGTAAAAGCGCCCCGTTCGCACCCCCGATTCACTCCGAGCGCCTGCCCGTTCAGGTGAATCAGTGGCGTTCGCCGGACAGAATCAAGCGGGGGGTGGGGGGGGGGGGGGGGGGGGGGCGGCGCGCCCCCCCCCCCCCCGGGGGGGCCGGGGGGGGGGGGGGGGGGGGGGGGGCGCGGGGGGGGGGGGGGGGGCCTGCAGAACAGAA